>NZ_LZJG01000425.1:0-1681 GCF_001667785.1 Mycobacterium sp. E3247
CCCCCAGCGCGGCCCCGACGTCGCGGGCCGCGCTGGGGGTGGGCGGGCACCTAACGGCGTTGCGGCGCACCCGCGTCGGTCGCTTCACGCTGGACCAGGCCCGCTCCCTCGACGACCTGGCCGAGCGGCCCGGCCTGTCGCTGACGCTGGACGAGGCGTGCCTGCTGAACTTTGCGCGCCGCGACCTGACCGCCGAGGAGGTCGACGCGACGGCCAATGGCCGGCCGCTTGTCCCGGCCGGCATCCAGGGCGTCTATGCCGCCTGCGACGCCGACGGGCGGGTCATCGCGCTGCTGCGCGACGAGGGCGCGCGCACCAGGTCGGTGGTCGTGATCCGCCCGGCGACGCTCGAGGAATAGGCTGACCCGAAATCGGTACCGTCGGAAAGGGGACAACGATGTCCAACAAGGTTTACGTCGTCGGCGTCGGCATGACGAAATTCGAGAAGCCGGGCCGCCGCGAGGGCTGGGACTACCCCGACATGGCGCGCGAGTCCGGAACCAACGCGCTGGCCGACGCCGGCATCGACTACCGCGAGGTGCAGCAGGGCTACGTCGGTTATGTCGCCGGCGATTCGACGTCCGGGCAGCGGGCGCTCTACGAGCTGGGCATGACCGGCATTCCGATCGTCAACGTCAACAACAACTGCTCGACCGGCTCGACCGCGCTCTTCCTGGCGGCCCAGGCCATCCGCGGCGGGCTGGTCGACTGCGCCCTCGCGCTCGGCTTCGAGAAGATGCAGCCCGGCTCGCTGGGCGGGGGCGCCCAGGACCGCGAATCGCCGATGGGCAAGCACGTCAAGGCGATGGCCGAGATCGACGAGTTCGCGATGCCCGTCGCGCCGTGGATGTTCGGCGCCGCCGGCCGCGAGCACATGAGGCAATACGGCAGCACCGCGGAGCATTTCGCCAAGATCGGCTACAAGAACCACAAGCACTCCGTCAACAACCCGTTCGCGCAGTTCCAGGACCCCTACACGCTGGAGGACATCCTGGCCGCACGGATGATCTCCGACCCACTCACCAAGCTGCAGTGCTCGCCGACGTCCGACGGTTCCGGCGCGGCGATCCTGGCCTCAGAGGGCTTCGTCGACAGCCACGGGTTGGCCGCCCAGGCGGTGGAGATCGTCGGTCAGGCCATGACCACCGATTTCGAGTCCACCTTCGACGGAAGCGCCAAGAACCTGATCGGCTACGACATGAATGTCCAAGCGGCGCAACAGGTTTACCAGCAGTCCGGGTTGGGGCCCGAAGACTTCCAGGTGATCGAGCTGCACGACTGCTTCTCGGCCAACGAGCTGCTGCTCTACGAGGCGCTGGGCCTGTGCGCCCCGGGCGAGGCGCCCAAGCTGATCGACAACGGCGACACCACCTACGGCGGGCGGTGGGTGGTCAATCCGTCCGGCGGCCTGATCTCCAAGGGCCACCCGCTGGGTGCGACGGGCCTGGCGCAGTGCGCCGAGCTGACGTGGCAGCTGCGGGGCACCGCCGACAAGCGGCAGGTCGACAACGTCAGCGCCGCACTGCAACACAACATCGGGCTCGGTGGCGCGGCCGTCGTCACCGCCTACCAGCGCGCCGAGCGCTAGCGGCGCCGGCCCCTGGGCTAGCTGTACTGACCCGAGAGGTTAGGTACGCGGGTGGCGGGTGGTTGGCCGCCGAGTGCGGTGTGGCCGCGGTGG
>NZ_LZJG01000426.1:0-4973 GCF_001667785.1 Mycobacterium sp. E3247
GCGGCCATGATGCCCTTGAAGGACGGGAAGCGCGGCTCGTTGATCTTCTCGGTCACGCTCACCACCGCGGGCAGGGTGGCCTCGAGGCTGAAGACGCCGTCGTCGGTCTCGCGCTCGCCGGTGACCTTGCCGCCCTCGATCGACAGCTTGCGCAGGTGGGTCAGCTGCGGAAGGCCCAGGTACTCGGCGATGATCGCCGGCACCGCACCGCCCGAGCCGTCGGTGGACTCGTTACCGGCGATGACGAGCTCGGTGCCCTCGATGGTGCCCAGCGCGCGCGCCAGCGCCCAGGCGGTTTGCACCACGCAGGAACCGCGCATGCCGTCGTCCTTCAGGTGGACGGCCTTGTCGGCGCCCATCGACAGCGCCTTGCGGATCGCCTCGGTGGCGCGTTCGGGGCCCGCGGTCAGCACGGTCACCGACCCCTCGCCGCCTTCCCGCTCACGGATCTGCAGGGCCTCTTCGACGGCGCGCTCGTTGATCTCGTCCAGTACCGCGTCGGCGGCCTCGCGGTCCAGCGTGTAGTCGCCGTCGTTCAGCTTGCGTTCCGACCAGGTGTCTGGGACCTGCTTGATCAGGACCACGATGTTCGTCATGAGTGTGGTTCGTCCTCCTCGAAGGAGTCTCGCAGCAGTCGACCACGAGACTTTCAGTACGCGTTTAGCAGCGCACGGTCGTGTTACTACCGGGTAACTTTGTGCAGCCTGCAGTCACACCATAGCGGGTCGTACTGCACGTTCTTGCGGCGTGTCTACCGTCGGCGACCGGGGGCGCCTCGTTCCCGGTTCGCGAATCCGACACTTCGCGTTAGCCTGCCTATGCGATGAGCGCAACCGTCCCCGACGTACCCCGGCACAGCCTCGGCGATCCGACGCCGGCGGCTGACCCAGTCCTGATGTTGACCGGCGAGCGCACCATTCCGGACCTGGACGTCGAAAACTACTGGTTCCGCCGCCATCAGGTGGTTTACCAGCGACTGGGCGGGCTGTGCGCGGGCCGCGAGGTGCTCGAGGCCGGCTGTGGCGAGGGGTATGGCGCCGACCTGATCGCCGGCGTCGCCCGCCGGGTCGTGGCCGTGGATTACGACGAGGCGGCCGTGGCGCACGTGCGCGCCCGCTACCCGCGGGTGGAGGTCATGCGGGCGAACCTGGCCGAGCTTCCGCTGCCCGACGCGTCGGTGGATATTGTGGTCAACTTCCAAGTCATCGAGCATCTGTGGGATCAGGCACAATTCGTGGCCGAATGCGCGCGGGTGCTGCGTCGCGACGGGCTGCTGATGGTGTCCACACCGAACCGGATCACGTTCTCCCCGGGCCGCGACACCCCGATCAACCCGTTCCACACCCGCGAACTCAACGCCGGTGAGCTGACCCAGTTGTTGGTCGACGCCGGCTTTCGCGACGTAGCGGTCTCCGGGGTGTTTCACGGTCCGCGGCTGCGGGAGTTGGACGCCCGCCACGGCGGCTCCATCATCGACGCGCAGATCGAGCTCGCGATGGCCGGCAAGCCCTGGCCGCCCGAGCTGGCTGCCGACGTCGCCGCGGTGACCACCGACGACTTCGACATCGTCGAGGACGGCCGCCGTGACATCGACGACAGCCTGGACCTGATCGCAATCGCGGTAGCGCCGTGAGCGATTCGCTCGACCCGGTGCCCGGCATGTTCACCCTGGTCCTGCACACCCACCTGCCGTGGCTGGCCCATCACGGGCGGTGGCCGGTCGGCGAGGAGTGGCTCTACCAGTCGTGGGCGGCGGCCTACCTGCCGCTGATGCGGGTGCTGAGCGCGCTGGCCGACGAGGATCGCCGCGGGGTGGTGACCCTCGGCGTCACTCCGGTGGTGAACGCGCAGCTCGACGATCCGTACTGCCTCGACGGCATGCACCACTGGCTGGCCAACTGGCGGCTGCGGGCGGCCGAGGCCGCCAGCGTGCGGTCCGCGCCCCGGTCGAAGTCGGCCGGTTTCCAGTCCTGCACGCCGGAAGCGTTGCGCACCTTGGGTATTCGCGAATGCGCCGAAGCAGATCGGGCGCTCGACGAGTTCGCCACCCAATGGCGGCACGGCGGCAGCCCGCTGTTGCGCGCCCTGATCGACGCCGGCACGGTGGAGTTGCTCGGCGGACCGCTGGCCCACCCGTTCCAGCCGCTGCTCGCGCCGCGGCTTCGCGAGTTCGCCCTGAGCGAGGGGCTCGCCGACGCAGAGCTGCGGCTCGGGCCGCGCGGAAGGCACCGCCCGAGCGGCATCTGGGCGCCCGAATGCGCGTACGCCCCCGGTCTGGAGGACGGTTACGCGGCCGCGGGTGTCACCCACTTCATGGTCGACGGCCCGTCACTGCACGGCGACACCGCCCTGGGCCGGCCGGTCGGCGACACCGACGTGGTCGCGTTCGGGCGCGACCTGCAGGTCAGCTACCGGGTCTGGTCGCCGAAATCGGGCTACCCGGGGCACGCCGCCTACCGCGATTTCCACACCTACGACCACCTCACCGGGCTGAAACCGGCGCGGGTGACCGGCCGCAACGTGCCGTCGGAGGCGAAGGCGCCCTACGACCCCGAGCGCGCCGATCATGCGGTCGACGTCCATGTCGCCGACTTCGTCGACGTGGTCCGCAACCGGCTGGCGAGCGAATCCGAACGGATCGGGCGGCCGGCCCACGTGGTGGCCGCCTTCGACACCGAACTGTTCGGCCATTGGTGGTACGAGGGCCCGACGTGGCTGGCGCGGGTGCTGCGCGCCCTGCCCGCCGCCGGCGTGCGGGTGGGCACGCTGAGCGACGCCATCACCGACGGATTCGTCGGGCGCGCAGTGGCATTGCCGCCCAGTTCGTGGGGCTCCGGCAAGGACTGGCAGGTGTGGGCCGGCGACAAGGTGGCCGACCTGGTCCAGCTCAACGCCGAAGTGGTGGACATGGCCCTGAGCACAGTGGACAAGGCGTTGTCGCAGCGGGCATCGCTGGACGGGCCGCTCCCCCGCGACCACGTGGCCGATCAGATCCTGCGCGAGACCCTGCTCACGGTCTCCAGCGACTGGCCGTTCATGGTGAGCAAGGATTCGGCCGCCGACTACGCGCGCTACCGTGCGCATCTGCACGCCCACGCCACCCGCGAGATCGCCGGGGCGCTGGCGTCCGGGCGGCGGGACACCGCCGGCCGGCTGGCCGAGGGCTGGAACCGCGCCGACGGCCTGTTCGGCGCGCTGGACGCGCGCAGGCTGCCCCGATGAGGTGGTGGGCCGCGTGAAGATCCTGATGGTGTCGTGGGAATACCCACCGGTGGTGATCGGCGGCCTCGGCCGGCACGTGCACCACCTGTCGACCGCGCTGGCCGCGGCCGGTCACGAGGTCGTCGTGCTGTCCCGCCGCCCGTCGGGCACCGATCCCAGCACGCACCCGTCGTCCGACGAGGTGGTCGACGGTGTCCGGGTTGTCGCGGCCGCGCAAGACCCGCACGAGTTCTCCTTCGGCGCCGACATGATGGCGTGGACACTGGCGATGGGTCATTCCATGATCCGGGCCGGGCTGTCGCTGAAGAAGCGCGGCAGTACACGGCCGTGGCGCCCCGACGTAGTGCATGCGCACGACTGGCTGGTGGCGCATCCCGCGATCGCCCTCGCCCAGTTCTACGACGTGCCAATGGTTTCCACCGTCCACGCCACCGAGGCCGGGCGGCACTCCGGCTGGGTGTCCGGCGCGATCAGCCGGCAGGTGCACGCCGTCGAGTCGTGGCTGGTGCGCGAATCCGATTCGCTGATCACGTGTTCGGCGTCGATGGCCGACGAGATCACCGAACTGTTCGGTCCCGGCCTGGCCGGAATCACGGTCATCCGCAACGGTATCGACGCCGCGCGCTGGCCCTTCGCCGAGCGTCGGCCGCGCACCGGGCCCGCCGAGCTGCTCTACCTCGGGCGGCTCGAGTACGAGAAGGGCGTGCACGACGTCATCGCCGCCCTGCCACGGATCCGGCGCACCCATCCCGGGACCACTCTGACCATCGCCGGGGAGGGCACCCAGCAGGAGTGGCTCATCGAGCAGGCCCGAAAGCATCGGGTGCTCAAGGCAATCCGGTTCGCCGGACACCTCGACCACGCGGCGCTGCTCCCGGTGTTGCATCGGGCCGACGCCGCGGTGCTGCCCAGCCACTACGAGCCGTTCGGGATCGTCGCGCTGGAGGCCGCCGCGGCGGGCACCCCGCTGGTGACCTCCAACATCGGCGGCCTGGGCGAGGCGGTGATCAACGGCCGGACCGGGGTGTCGTGCGCGCCCCGCGACGTCGCCGGGCTGGCCGCGGCCGTGCGGTCCGTGCTCGATGATCCGGAGGCCGCGCAGCGACGCGCCCACGCCGCCCGCGAGCGGCTCACCTCGGCCTTCGACTGGAAGACCGTGGCGCAGGAGACGGCGCAGGTGTATCTGGCCGCCAAGCGCGGCGAGCGCCAGCCGCACGCGCGCATGCCCATCGTCGAACACGCCCTACCGAACCGCTAACCTGCAGTATGGGGCTGGAATACTCGAGCGTGGTCGACGCGCCGATCGCCGACGTCTTCGCTTGGCACGCCAGACCGGGCGCGTTTACCCGACTCTCGCCGCCGTGGCAGCCCATGCGGCTGGTCACCGAGGCCACCTCGCTCAGGGACGGCCGGGCCACGCTGGCGCTACCGGGCGGCCTGCGCTGGGTCGCCGTGCACCAGCCCGACGGCTACGACCCGCCGCGGCGCTTCGTCGACGCCATCGGTGGTGACGGGCTCGCCGCGCTGCCGGCGCGAACCGCGGTGCGCTGGCGGCACACCCACGATTTCGAGGACGTCGGTGGCGGCCGCACCAGGGTCATCGACCGGGTGGAAACGCCGGTACCGGCCGCGTTACTGCGCCCCATGTTCACCTACCGGCACCGTCAGCTGGCCGACGATCTGGCCGCGCACCGGCTGGCCGCCGAGAACGGGCTGGCGACGGCGACGGTCGCCGTCACCGGGGCGTCGGG
>NZ_LZJG01000427.1:0-9564 GCF_001667785.1 Mycobacterium sp. E3247
TCGTGCAGCTCGACATCCTTGTCCCGCAACGCAATAGCGGTGCCCGGTGGGCGTCGACGATCCTTGGTGGCCTCGCGTCGGGCGCGCACCGGCCCACACCGACCATCACCGCGCGGCTGAACTTTCAGCTGGCCTTCGGGGCGCGGGTGGGCCAGCGGCTGGCGGAGGCCCGCGACGAGGCCCGGCGCGAGGCCACCAAGGATCGTCGACGCCCACCGGGCACCGCTATTGCGTTGCGGGACAAGGATGTCGAGCTGCACGACTACTACCGGGGCGCTTCGAAGGCGCGCGGCACCTACCAGGTCAGTCGGGCGACGGCCGGCTACTCCTCGGCGGCGCGGCGCGCGGGTGACCGGGCGGGCCGGCGGGCGCGGCTGGGCAACAGTCCGGAACTGCCCGGCGCGCGCACCCCGCTGGGCCGGTGAGCCCCGGGCCGTCGGCCACGCGGGACTCCCAGCGAGCGAAGGTGTACGCGGCCGAGGAGTTCGTCCGGACGCTGTTCGACCGCGCCGCCGAGCACGGGTCGCGCGCCGTGGACTTCTTCGGTGCGCAGCTCACCCTGCCGCCGGAGGCGCGATTCGGCTCCGTTTCGGCCGTGCAGCGCTATGTTGACGACGTGCTCGCGTTGCCGTCGGTGCGCCGGCGCTGGCCCTCCGTCCCGCCGTTGCGCGTGCGGCCGCGGCGGGCCGCGACGGCGGCCCATTACGAATACCGCGACGGCGCAGGGGTTATCGCGGTGCCCGACCGCGACACCGCCGACTGGGCGCTGCGCGAGCTGGTGGTGCTCCACGAAGTCGCGCACCACCTGTGCCAGGTCGAGCCGCCGCACGGGCCGGAGTTCGTCGCGACCTTCGGCGAACTGGCGGAGCTGGTGATGGGTCCCGAGCTCGGGCACGTGCTGCGCGTCGTCTACGCCAAAGAGGGTGTGCGGTGAGCTCGTCCGGCGACGCCGACGCCCGGGCGCGCGAGGTCGAAGCCCGGCTGACCGATGACGAGCGATTCGCGCTGCTGGTCGGCGTGATGGGCGCGGGGGAGATGTGGCCGCTGCGCGACGGGCGCATCCCGCCGGACGTCCCGATGAGCGCGGGTTACGTCCCCGGCGTGCCCCGCCTGGCCGTCCCGGCGTTGCTGATGAGCGACGCCGGCCTCGGGGTGACCAACCCGGGCTACCGGCCGGGCGACACCGCGACCGCGCTGCCCGCCGGTCTGGCGCTGGCCGCCAGTTTCGACCCGCCCCTCGCGCGCGCCGCGGGCGAGGTGATCGGCCGGGAGGCCCGCAGCCGCGGGTTCAACGTGCAGCTCGCCGGAGCCATGAACCTCGTGCGCGACCCGCGCAACGGCCGCAACTTCGAATACCTGTCCGAGGACCCGCTTTTGACCGCGACGATGGCCGCGGAATCGGTCCACGGGATCCAGCAACAGCAGGTCATCTCGACGGTCAAGCACTACTCCCTGAACTGCAACGAGACCAACCGGCACTTCCTGGACGCGGTCATCGATCCCGGTGCGCATCGCGAATCCGACCTGCTGGCCTTCGAGCTGGCCATCGAGCGTTCGCAGCCGGGCGCCGTGATGACCGCCTACAACAAGGTCAACGGCACGTATGCCGCCGCCAACGACGTCCTGGTCAACCAGGTGCTCAAGGGCGCCTGGGGGTACCGCGGCTGGGTGATGTCCGACTGGGGGGCCACCCCGTCCTGGGAGTGCGCGCTGGGCGGGCTCGACCAAGAATGCGGGGCGCAACTCGACGCGCTGCTATGGCAGGCGGAGGCATTCGGTGCGCCCCTGCGTGACGCCCATGCCGACGGCAGGCTGACCGGCGAACGGCTCTCGGACATGGTCCGGCGGATTCTGCGATCGATGTTCGCGGTCGGCATCGACCGGGCCGAAGACCGGGCCGAAGTCGCGCCCGTACCGGACATGGCCGCCCACAACGAGATCGCGTTGCGGATCGCCCGGCAGGGGATCGTGCTGTTGACCAACCGCGGGCTGCTGCCGCTGGCGCCGGAGGCGTCCGCCCGGATCGCCGTCATCGGCGGATATGCACACGTCGGGGTGCCGGCCGGCTACGGGTCGAGTGCCGTCGTCCCGCCGGGCGGCTACGCGGCCGTGATACCGATCGGTGGCGCGGGACTGGAGGCCGGCCTGCGCAAGCTGCACCTGTTGCCGTCGAGCCCGCTGGACGAGCTGCGCAAGCAATTCCCGCATGCCCGAATCGATTTCGATCCCGGTATCAACCCCGCGGAGGCGGCGCTGGCGGCGCGCAACGCCGACATCGCGCTGGTGTTCGCCGTCCGCGCCGAAGGGGAGGGGTTCGACATTCCCGACCTGACGCTCCCGTGGGGGCAGGACGCGGTGATCACCGCCGTGGCCACCGCCAATCCCAACACCGTGGTGGTGCTCGAGACCGGCAATCCGGTGACCATGCCCTGGCGGGACTCGGTGCAGGCGATTGTGCAGGCCTGGTATCCCGGGCAGGCCGGCGGCCGGGCGATCGCGGAAATCCTTGCCGGCCAGGCCAACCCGTCGGGCCGGTTACCGATCACGTTTCCGGTCGACCTGGGACAGACGCCCCGCCCGGAGCTGCCGGGCCTGGGCGCCGAGTGGGGGGAGCCGACCACGATCGACTACACCGAGGGATCGGATGTCGGCTACCGCTGGTTCGCCGCCACCGGCGAGGCCCCGATGTTCGCCTTCGGTCACGGGTTGTCCTACACCGACTTCGACTACCGCGATCTGGTGGTGGGCGGCGGGAACACGGTCACCGCGAGTTTCACCGTCGTCAACGTCGGTGACCGCGCGGGCGCCGACGTCCCGCAGCTGTACCTGACGGCGGCCCCGGGCGGGCGATGCGTGCGGTTGCTGGGGTTCGAGCGGGTCGAGCTCGAGCCGGGCGCCGCCCGCCGGGTCACCATCGAGGCGGACCCGCGCCTGCTCGCGCGCTACGACCGCGGCATGGGTGGCTGGCGTATCACCGCGGGCGATCACCGGGTGGCGGTGAGCGCCTCGGCGGTCACCCCGCGTCTGGAGGCGACGGCCGAGCTCGCTGGCCGTACGTTCGGACGCTGATCGGCGACCGCCGTCGAGTGTGCGTGCAGGGCTTTGGCTGTGCGCTCAGGGTGGGGTTCCCCGGCGTGTCGCCGCCCCGGACGCACACTCGACGCTCAAGCGGGAAGGATCCGGCCCGAACGGACGACCGGCGCGCGGGCTACTTGACCGGCGTCAGCTCGTCGCCGCAGGTGCAGCGGTACGGCTCACCGGAACCGGAGCAGTGGCAGGGCACCTCGATACGAACGCGACACCCACAGCCCTCGTGGCCACACGTCAGCTCCGTGCCTGCTTCGTAATTTGCCATTTCACTCACCTTTTCCTTGTCGTGGACTTCTGCGGCTGCGATCGGCCACGCCGCCCACTATATACCCCCCACGGGTATCGAGTAAATGGCCGTGACCGCTCCGATACCGATCGAGCCGTCGGCTGCCGCCCGGCTAGCGTGGATGGCATGACCCAGAAGCCAACCCCCCAAGACGTCGACGACTTCCTCGACGACACCGTGGTCGGCGACGACCCGGCCCTGAGCGCGGCGGTGCAGGCCAGCGACGCGGCCGGCCTGCCGCAGATCGCCGTATCGGCCCAGCAGGGCAAGTTTCTGAGCCTGTTGGCCGGTGCCATCCGGGCGCACCGCATCCTCGAGATCGGCACGCTGGGCGGCTACAGCACCATCTGGCTGGCCCGCGGCGCCGGCCCGCAGGGCCGGGTGGTGACCCTGGAATACGAGCCCAGGCACGCCGAGGTCGCCCGCGCCAACCTGCAGCGGGCGGGCCTGGCCGAGCGGGTGGACGTGATCGTCGGCGCCGCCCTGGACACGTTGCCCACGTTGGACGGCGGCCCCTTCGACCTGGTGTTCATCGACGCGGACAAGGAGAACTACGTCGCGTATCTGGACTGGGCGGTCCGGCTGGCCCGCCCCGGCGCACTCATCGTGGCCGACAACGTGATTCGCGAGGGCCAGATCCTCGAGCCGCAAGGCAACGCCCAGGCGGAGGCGGTGCGCCACACGTTGCAGCTGATGGGTGAGCACCCGCGGCTAGACACGGCGGTGATCCAGACGGTCGGCGCCAAGCGCTGGGACGGCTTCGCGCTGGCGTTGGTGCGTTAGCCGCTCAGCGCGGGCTGAGCTCGGCGACCGCCTGCGCGGCGGACGTGAGTTCGCCGATGCAAAGCGCGGTTTCACCGGCGTACAGCGCCGAACGGTCCACCCACTCATCGGGCATCGTGGCGAGCGGCGCGAGCGGCGTGAGCAATGGCCGGGCCGGCGACTGCAGGCGCATCAAGGCGCCGGCGTCGAAGTAGCCCAGCGCGGTCAGGGGGCGGCTGGCCCAGTTGATGGCCGCCGGCAAGGCCTTCGCCCAGCCGTCGTCGCGGCACCAGCGCCGTGTTGCGGCGTTGGGCAGGACGCGATGACGCAGCGGCCAGCTCAGGCCGAACAGGTTGGTTTCGATCGTCTTGTCCGCGTTGGCCACTCGCCGCTGGTATTCCCGGTTGGCATTGGCCTCGTGCGTCATGAGGAACCGCGTACCCGCGACCACCCCACCCGCGCCCGCGGCCAGGGCGGCCGCGGTGTCGGCGCCGGTGGCGATGCCGCCGGCGAGAAAGACGGGGCGCCGGCGGGCCGCCGCGAGCGCCCGCGGCAGGAACTGCAGTGCCGGCATGGTCCCGACGAGGTGGCCACCGGCCTCGCGGCCCTGAGCGATCAAACCGTCAGCGCCCCAACCGATCGCGGCGCTCGCCTGCGCCGCGGTGCCGACCATGACGAACACGAAGATGCCGGCGTCGCGAAGGTGCGCGACGAGCCCGCGCTTTTCGCCGAACGCCAGCACGACCACGTCGACGCCGGTCTCGACGCAGACCGCAACGTGTGCGCGGTGAACGAAGGGCATCAACAGGTTCACCGCGACCGCGCGGCCGGGGGCCCGCTCGCGGACCTCGTCGATGGCCGCGCGCAACTGGCGGGGCGTGGCCAGGCCCAGGGTGCCCAGGCCGCCCGCCTCGGCGACCGCGCCCGCCAGCGCCGCGCCCGCCAACCCACCGCCCATGCCGGCCTGCGCCACCGGGACGTCAACCCGCAGGCGGTCCGCGATGTCCATGTCCTACGACGCTACGCGGCCGGTCAATTCCCCCTGGTCGGCCGGCTGCCGACGGCGCGGATTTCGTTGCTGGCGAGCGGCGACCGGGCGTAATCTTGACGGCAGATGGATGGGTGCAGCCGGCTCAAAAGGCTTGCTGCATAACAGAAAGGTCACAAAATGAGTACAGTCCATTCATCAATCGATCACCACCCGGATTTGTTGGCTCTGCGCGCGAGCTACGACCGCGCCGCCGAGTCGATGAGTGCGCACGTCACCTTCGGGCTGGCGCTGCTGACGGGCCTGTACGTGGCCGCGTCACCGTGGATGGTGGGCTTCGGCGCGACGGCATCGCTTGCCACGTCCGACCTGATCGTCGGGATCGCGGCGGCGTTCCTGGCGTACGGGTTCGCCACGGCGCTCGACCGCGCGCACGGCCTGACCTGGACGATGCCGGTGCTCGGTGTGTGGGCCATCGTCTCGCCGTGGATCCTGCGGGACGTCGCGCTGACCGCCGGCATGTTGTGGTCGAACGTCGTCGCGGGTGTGTTGCTGACGGTGCTGGGCCTCAACGCCACCTACTTCGGCAGGCGCACACGCGCGGCGGCCGCGCACGCATAGCATCCAAACCCGTTGAGCGAGGCGGCGATCGGGGCTAGCCGCAGACCGCACCGTTCGCCGCCGTGCTCACCAGCCTGACGTACTTGGCCAGTACGCCGGTTTTATAGCGCGGCGGAGGAGGGGTGAAACCCTCTCGCCGGGAATCGAATTCGGCCGGGTCGACCAGCACGTCGAGCACCCGGCTCGCGACGTCCAGGCGGATCGGGTCGCCGTCGCGCAGGAACGCGATCGGCCCGGCGTCGACCGCCTCGGGCGCGATGTGTCCCACGCACAGGCCGGTCGTCCCGCCGGAGAATCGGCCGTCGGTCAGCAGCAGCACGTCCTTGCCCAGGCCGGCGCCCTTGATGGCGCCGGTGATGGCGAGCATCTCGCGCATGCCGGGCCCGCCCTTGGGGCCCTCGTAACGGATCACCACGGCGTCGCCCTTGGTGATCGTCCCGTCCTCGAGGGCGTCCAGCGCGGCCCGCTCGCCGTCGAAAACCCTTGCCGTCCCCTCGAACACGTCAGAGTCGAAGCCGGCCGACTTGACCACCGCGCCCTCGGGCGCCAGCGACCCGCGCAGGATTGTGATCCCGCCGGTCGGGTGGATCGGATTGTCCAGCGCGCGCAGCACCTTGCCGTCGGGGTCGGGCGGGTCGATCGCGGCCAGGTTCTCGGCCACGGTCTGGCCGGTCACCGTCAGGCAGTCCCCGTGCAGCAGGCCCGCGTCCAGCAGCGCCTTCATCGCCACCGGAACACCGCCGATCTGGTCGACGTGGGCCATGACGTGGCGGCCGAACGGTTTGACGTCGGCCAGGTGCGGAACCTTCGACCCGATCCGGCTGAAGTCGTCGAGCGTCAGCGTGACCTCGGCCTCGTGGGCGATCGCCAGCAGGTGCAGCACCGCGTTGGTCGAGCCGCCGAACGCCATCACCACCGCGATCGCGTTCTCGAACGCCTCCTTGGTGAGGATGTCGCGGGCGGTGATGCCGCGCCGCAGCAACTCGACGACGGCGGCACCGCTGCGGCGGGCGAACCCGTCGCGGCGGTAGTCGGTCGCCGGGGGCGCCGCGCTGCCGGGCAACGACATGCCGAGGGCCTCCGCGGCGCTGGCCATCGTGTTGGCGGTGTACATGCCGCCGCACGCGCCCTCGCTGGGGCAGATGGCGCGCTCGATGGCGTCGACGTCCTCGCGGGGCATCAAGCCGCGCGCGCAGGCACCCACGGCTTCGAACGCGTCGATGATGGTGACCTCGCGCTCGGTGCCGTCGGACAGCTTGGCCCGCCCCGGCAGGATGGAACCTGCGTACAGGAAGACTGCCGCCAGGTCCAGGCGCGCGGCGGCCATCAGCATGCCGGGCAGGGACTTGTCGCAGCCGGCCAGCAGCACCGAGCCGTCGAGGCGCTCGGCCTGCATCACGGTCTCGACGCTGTCCGCGATCACCTCGCGCGACACCAGCGAGAAGTGCATGCCCTCATGGCCCATCGAGATCCCGTCGGACACCGAGATGGTGCCGAACTCCAGCGGGAAGCCGCCCGCCGCGAAGACCCCCTCCTTGACCGCCTTGGCGAGCCGGTCCAGCGAGAGGTTGCACGGCGTGATCTCGTTCCACGACGACGCCACCCCGATCTGCGGCTTGGCGAAGTCCTCGTCACCCATGCCTACCGCCCGCAACATGCCGCGGGCGGCGGCCTTCTCCAGGCCGTCGGTGACGTCACGACTGCGGGGTTTGATGTCGGTGACTGCGCTCGTATCGCGTGCTGTGGCCATCGTGTAAGTATGCGTGACCTGGCCCGACGGCAAATGCGCGGGTCATACCCGGGCGGGGTATAAAGTGGTTGGGGTGACGCCGGCCCGGCACGCGCGGCGGGCGCGCATGGGCACGCGTAGGGGCAGAGGTGAAGGACGGATGACGAACGCGCACGGATATTCGCAGCAGAAGGACAACTACGCCAAGCGGCTGCGGCGCATCGAGGGACAGGTGCGCGGCATCGCGCGGATGATCGAGGAAGACAAGTACTGCATCGACGTCCTCACCCAGATCAGCGCCGTCAACAGCGCGCTGCGGTCGGTCGCGTTGAATTTGCTGGACGAGCACCTGAACCACTGCGTCACCCGGGCCGTGGCCGAGGGCGGGGACGACGCCGATGAGAAGCTCGCCGAGGCCTCCGCCGCCATCGCGCGGCTGGTCCGTTCCTGATTGGTACCTAGTTGAGACCTGCGTTCCGGCCCTGACAAGGGGGGAGCCGCAGTTGCGGTCCGTACGGTAAGGCAGTGTGATCGCATTAGGCGCGACAACCCAAGAATTGGGTAGCCCGGCCGATACCGACGCCATGACTGCCGAAACGAATGCTGCCGCGCGAACGTGGACCCCACGGATCGCGGCTCAGCTCGTTGTGCTGGCCGCCGCGGCCTTCACCTATGTCACCGCCGAGATCCTGCCCGTCGGCGCTTTGCCGGCCATCGCCCGCAACCTGCACGTCAGCCTGGTCGTGGTGGGCACGCTGCTGTCCTGGTACGCCCTGGTGGCGGCCCTGACCACCATCCCGCTGGTGCGCTGGACCGCCCATCTGCCGCGCCGCCGGGTGCTGGTGGCGAGCCTGACCTGCCTGACCGTCTCGCAGCTGATCTCGGCCGTGGCGCCCACCTTCGCGGTGCTGGCCGCCGGCCGGGTGCTCTGCGCGATCACCCACGGCCTGCTCTGGTCGGTCATCGCCCCGATCGCCACCCGCTTGGTGCCGCCGAGCCACGCCGGCCGCGCGACGATGTCGATCTACGTCGGAACGAGCCTCGCCCTGGTGGTCGGAAGCCCGCTGACCGCGGCCATGAGCCTGATGTGGGGCTGGCGCGTGGCGGTGGTGTGCGTGACCGTGGCGGCCGCCGTCGTCACGGTGGCGGCCCGGGTGATGCTGCCGGAGATGGTGCTCACCGAGGACCAGCTCAAGTGCGTAGGCCCGCGATCGCGGCACCACCGCAACCGCCGGCTGATCATCGTCAGCATCATCACCATGGTCGGCGTGACCGGCCATTTTGTCTCCTACACCTACATCGTGGAGATCATCCGGGAAGTCGTCGGTGTGCGCGGCCCGAACCTGGCGTGGGTGCTGGCCGCCTACGGCGCCGCGGGGGTGCTGGCTGTCGGCCTGGTGGCGCGGCCCCTCGACCGTCGGCCCAAGGGCGCGATCATCGGATGCATGGCCGGTTTGACGGCCGCGTTCGTCGTGCTGACCGCGCTGGCGCTGGGGGGCCGGCCCGCCGCCGTGGCGGCCCTGATCGGGACGGCCGCGATCGTGCTCTGGGGCGCGATGGCCACCGCGGTCTCGCCGATGATGCAGTCCGCGGCGATGCGCAGCGGGGCCGACGATCCCGACGGGGCGTCGGGGCTGTACGTGACGGCGTTCCAGGTGGGCATCATGGCGGGCGCGCTGGCGGGCGGCCTGCTCTATGAACGCAACGTCGTCCTCATGCTGGCCGCGTCGGCCGG
This sequence comes from Mycobacterium sp. E3247, assembly GCF_001667785.1. NCBI lineage: Bacteria > Bacillati > Actinomycetota > Actinomycetes > Mycobacteriales > Mycobacteriaceae > Mycobacterium > Mycobacterium sp. E3247. Next base: position 9,212 of record NZ_LZJG01000427.1, read on the forward strand.
CTTGATGGCGTTGGCGCTGGTCGGCACGGCGGCCAACCGTCACGCGTTCGACGTTGCGCCGACAAGCTCACGCGATTCATAGCTGGGCAGTTCAACGGCGCAAATGCCGGTGCAACCGGCCGCCGCGCGGCGTCGAATTTGTTAGCTGGCGTGCCCCCTGTGCCACACTGTGTCAGGAACTCGAGCGTGGAGGGATGCATATGTCGGGCTGGACGCGAGGGAGGCTTTCGGCCGCCCTGACCGCAGCCGGATTGGCTTCTGTGACGGGGCTGGCGCTGGTGTTGACCGCGGCTCCGGCGGTGGCGGATCCGGACCCGGCGCCCGGTGATCCGGGCGTCGTGGCGGCCCCAGAC
>NZ_LZJG01000428.1:0-786 GCF_001667785.1 Mycobacterium sp. E3247
TTGCTGATCAAGATGATCACCATCAGCGCGACGGCGACCTGCAGCAGCAGGTAGGAGAACCGGCGCAGCCCGACCTGGAAACCGGTTTCGGGCGGATGCTCGTCCAAACCCGAAGCGATCCGGCCGAATTCGGCGCGATTTCCGGTGGCATACACGACGGCCAAGCCTTCGCCCGCGCTCACGATCGTGCCCATGAACGCCACATCGGTCATGTCGGTCAGCGCGACGTCGGTTCCCACCGGCGTCGGTGACTTCTCCGAGCCGGTGGATTCCCCGGACAGGATGCCCTCGTCGCATTCCAACGCTGCCGTCTGGATCAATCGCACGTCCGCGGGCACCGCCTGCCCAAGGGAGAGCCGGATGACGTCCCCGGGGACGAGATCCCGGACGTCGACATCGACAAAATTCCCGTCGCGCCGAACGATCGCGGTGTGGCGTATGCGGGAATGCAGCGCAGCCGCGGCCTGCTCGGCCCGGTACTCGTTGAAGAACCCCAGTCCGATGCTGGCGCTCAGGATCACGCCGATGATCAAGGCTTGGGTGTGGTCGCCGAGGAAATACGACAGCACGGCGGTGAAAGCCAGCAAGATCAGCACCGCGTTGTTCAGCTGGCGCGCCAGCACCGCCCAGGCGCTGACCCGGTGGGTGCGGATTGCGTTGGGGCCGTGCTGTGCCAAGCGTGCCGCGGCCTCGGCGCTGGACAGACCGTCGGCCGAGCTGCTCAGCATGTCCAGCACTTGATCCACCGGAGCGGCGGCCACCGCATGAGCGGTCAGCGCTTCGCGG
>NZ_LZJG01000429.1:0-5774 GCF_001667785.1 Mycobacterium sp. E3247
GTGCCGATGTAGTTGTGGTTGAGCATCCGGGCCTCTTCTTGCGCCAGGACGACGACCCTGCGGGCACGGTCGGTAAAACGTTCAAACATCGGTGGTTACCTGCTCTCCCTCACCATCGGTACTGGCCTCTTAGTGGCCCACCGGTCCCGTCGGGGCCGGAATCGCATACCTGCCATCCACTGTAATGGTCGGCCTGCCAGGGGGCATAACCTTGCGGTTCCTTGCCGTTCAAGACCCGCAGCCCCGTTTCGGGCGATCTCCCCTGTGCTTACAGCGCCGTAACCCGACCAACGTGGCCGGGTGCCAATTCGTTTCCTCAACCCACGGCCGGGCCTTTCGCCGCGAGCGAAACGACAAACCGGCGCCAGGGCCGCTTGCAGCCCAGGCGCCGGTTTCGGGCGTTTGTCAGGTCGCCGCGTGGAACGCGTCGATGACGTCGGCGGGGATGCGGCCCCGGGTCGACACGTTGTGGCCGTTGCGGCGGGCCCATTCGCGGATCGCCGCGCTCTGCTCGCGGTCGATCGCGCCGCGGCCGCGCCCGGAGCCGGAACGCCCACGCCGCCGGCCGCCGACCCGGCGGCCGGCTTCCACCCACTGCTTCAGGTCGTTGCGGAGTTTCGCGGCATTTTTGGACGAAAGGTCAATCTCATAGGTCACCCCGTCAAGCCCGAATTCGACCGTTTCGTCGGCTGCGCCGGCACCGTCGAAATCATCGACCAAGGTGACGGTCACTTTTTTCGCCATTAGCTTATCCTCGCATTTCGTCCTGAGCAGTTGCCGAGCAGATTGGCTGCGCCTCCCCGGGTCATCAATCTGCCATAACAAGGCAGCATACTCAATCCGGCCGCAAGGCGCACAGTTGCACTTTTCAACCGGAGTGTGGCCGCACAATCGGGAACAAAACTGTCTCGCGAATTGACAAGCCGGTCAAAGTCATCAACAACCGATCGATACCCATTCCGGTTCCGGTGCACGGCGGCATCGCATACTCGAGGGCGGCGAGAAAGTCTTCGTCGAGCACCATGGCTTCGTCATCGCCGGCCGCCGCGGCGCGCGCTTGCGCGGCGAATCTCTCCCGCTGCACCACGGGGTCGTTCAATTCGGAGTACCCAGTGGCCAGTTCGACCCCGCGGATGTAGAGGTCCCACTTCTCGGTCACGCCCGGGATGCTGCGGTGCTGACGCGTCAAAGGCGTTGTCTCAACCGGAAAGTTCCGCACGAAGGTGGGCGCGGTGAGCGTGTTGCCCACCGAGTGCTCCCAGAGTTCCTCGACCAGCTTTCCGTGCCCGTAGCCGCGATCGCGGGGGATTTCCACGCCGAGCCGGTCCGCGATCGCCCACAGGCGGTCGGCCGGCGTCTCGGGGGTGATCTCTTCACCGAGTGCCGCCGACAGCGACGGGTACATTTGAATCGACGCCCATTCTCCGTCTATGTCGTAGACAGTGCCGTCGGGCAGCGGTAGTTGTCGGGTTCCGATCGCCTCATCGGCAACCTCCTGAATAAGCTCGCGGGTGACGACCGCCGAATCGTCATAGGTTCCGTACGCCTGGTAGGTCTCCAGCATGGAGAATTCCGGGGAATGCGTGGAATCCGCACCTTCGTTTCGGAACACTCGATTTACTTCGAAGACCTTGTCGAAACCACCGACGACGCAGCGCTTGAGGAACAGTTCCGGGGCGATCCGCAGGTACAGATCGATGTCGAGCGCATTGGAATGCGTGACGAACGGCCGCGCCGCGGCGCCGCCCGCCAGCGTCTGCAACATCGGCGTTTCGACTTCGAGAAACCCGCGCCGTTCGAGCGCGTTGCGTATCGCGCGGACCAGCGCGATTCTCTGCCGCGCGACCGTGCGGGCCTGGGGACGGACGATGAGGTCGACGTAGCGCTGCCGCACGCGCGCCTCTTCGCTCATCTCCTTGTGGGCCACCGGCAGCGGCCGCAAGGACTTGGCCGCCATCTGCCAGGAATCGGCCAGGACGGACAATTCGCCGCGGCGTGAGCTGATCACGTTGCCGTGCACGTAGACGATGTCGCCGAGGTCGACGTCGGCTTTCCACGCGTCCAGCGATTCGCGGCCCACCTTGTCGAGGCTGAGCATCACCTGCAGGCTGGTGCCGTCGCCCTCCTGCAGGGTCGCGAAGCACAGTTTCCCGGAGTTGCGCGCGAAGATCACCCGGCCGGCGACGCCGACGACGTCGTCGGTCGCGGTGTCGACCGGCAGGTCGGGATGGTCGGCGCGCACCTGCGCCAGGGTGTGGGTGCGTTCGATGGCGACCGGATAGGGCTCACGGCCCTCCGCCAGCAAGCGAGCGCGTTTGTCTCGGCGGATGCGGAACTGCTCGGGCAGGTCGACTGCGGCATCCTCACTGGCGTCACTCACGAGCTGCCAGCTTAAATGACCTCGCGGGGGCGGCTCTTACTGGCGGCCCGCCGAGATTGCCGTCATGGTGGTTGTTCCGGTCGCAGCCACGACCACTGGGGCAATCTCGGCGGCGAAAATTCAGCGCGCGGTCTTCAGCCGGCCGCGCTGGGCGTCGCGGTTGCGCTCGAATACCAGCCGCAGTCCGTGCAGGGTCAGATGCTGGTCGTAATGGCTGGCGGTGTGCAGCTCGGGCAGCAGCAACGGTGCCGTGTGTCCCGTGGCCACCACCGCCACGTCGTCGCCGGCGAAGCCCTCGACGTCCTCGCGGATGCGCCCCACCAGACCGTCGACCAGCCCGGCGAAGCCGAACACCGCACCGGACTGCATGCATTCGACCGTGTTCTTGCCCACCACCGACCGGGGGCGGGAGAGTTCGACCCGGCGCAGCGCGGCGGAGCGGGCCGCGGCGGCGTCCGAGGACACCTGCACGCCCGGGGCGATCGCGCCGCCGAGGAATTCGCCCTTGGCCGACACCACGTCCACGCAGATCGAGGATCCGAAGTCGATGACGATGGCGGCGCTCTGGAACCGGTGGAATGCGGCCAGGCAGTTGACGATTCGGTCGGCGCCGACTTCCTTCGGGTTGTCGACCAGCAGCGGGATGCCGGTGCGCACGCCGGGCTCGATCAGCACGTGCGGCACCGACGGCCAGTACTGGTCGAGCATGATCCGCACCTCGTGCAGCACCGACGGGACGGTGGACAACGCGGCGGCGCCGGTGAGCCGCTCGGAGTCGTCGCCGATCAGTCCGTCGATGGTCAGGGCCAGCTCGTCGGCGGTGACCTCGGACTCGGTCCGGATCCGCCACTGCTGCACGACCTTTGCGTGCTCCTTGGACCCGGAGATCAGCCCCACGACGGTGTGGGTGTTACGGACGTCGACGGCCAGCAGCACGGTTACCGCGCAACGATTCGGGGATCCAACAGCTCGGCGGCGTCTGCGGGAACGAAGGCCGGGTCGTCGCCCAGGTCGATCGGCTTGTTGTCGGCGTCGACGAAGACGATCCGCGGCCGGTAGGCCCGGGCCTCGGCCTCTTCCATGGTCCCGTATGCGATGAGGATCACCAGATCGCCGGGGTGCACCAGATGGGCCGCGGCGCCGTTGATTCCGATCACGCCGCTGCCGCGTTCCCCGGTGATCGCGTAGGTGACCAGGCGGGCACCGTTGTCGATGTCGACGATGGTCACCTGTTCGCCCTCGAGCAGGTCCGCCGCGTCCATCAGGTCCGCGTCGATGGTCACCGAGCCGACGTAGTGCAGGTCAGCCTGCGTGACGGTGGCGCGGTGGATCTTCGACTTGAGCATCGTCCGTAGCATCAATTCCTCCAAGATGATTCACGGGTGTCCCGATATCCGTCCGGCCCCACGGGTGCCGGCGAAGTTTCGATCTCGAGCGCGATGTTGTCCAGCAGCCTGGTGCTGCCCAACCGGACGGCGACAAGCAGCCGGCCGGTCCTGCCGGCGCCCAACGGGCCCAGGTCCGGGGCGCGCAACTCGAGGTAGTCGACCGTGAGCTCGGGCACCGCGTCGAGCACCGCGCGCGCCGCGTCCAGCGCGGCCCGGGGCCCGGCATCGGCGGCGTGCGCGGCCGCGGTCAGCGCCGCCGACACCGCCACGGCGGCCTCGCGCTGTACCGGATCGAGATAACGGTTGCGCGACGACATGGCCAGCCCGTCGGCCTCGCGGACCGTGGGCACGCCGACCACGACGACGTCGATGTTGAGGTCGGCGACCATCTGCCGGATCAGCACCAGTTGCTGATAGTCTTTCTCGCCGAAGAACACTCGGTCGGGGCGCACGATCTGCAGCAGCTTGCACACCACGGTCAGCACGCCGGCGAAGTGGGTCGGTCGCGGGCCGCCCTCGAGGTCGGCGGCCAGCGGGCCGGGCTGCACGGCGGTGCGAAGGCCGTCGGGGTACATCGCGGCCGCCGTCGGCGCGAAGACGATTTCGACGCCCTCGCCGCGAAGCAGCTCCAGGTCGGCGTCCAGGGTCCGCGGATAGGCGTCGAGGTCTTCCCCGGCGCCGAACTGAAGCGGGTTGACGAAGATCGACACCGCCACCACCGCGCCGGGCACCCGCTTGGCGGCGCGGACCAGGGTGAGGTGACCCTCGTGCAGCGCGCCCATGGTCGGCACCAGCATCACCCGGCGGCCGGTGTGGCGCAGCGCCCGGCTGACGTCGCTGACGTCGCGCGGGCGCGAGTAGACGTTGAGTTCGCCGGCCTTGAAGGCGGGCGGATTGCCCGGTCTCATCCCGCCAGCACCTCGACGACGTCGGCGGGCGCGTGGGCGCGCCGGGCGGTCCGCAGGGCGTTCACCCGATAGGCCTGCGCCAGTTCCGAGTCGACCTCGTTCAGCGCGGCAAGGTGCCCCGCGACCGCGGCGGCGTCGCCGCGCGCGACCGGGCCGGTCAGCGCGGCCTGCCCGCGTTGCAGGGTGTTCTCCAGCGCCGCCCGGGCCAGCGGGCCGACGATGCGTTCGGCGATGCCGCCGGGCTGGTCGTCGACGGATTGCTGCCCGAGCAGTTCGCTGCCGCGCAACGCGGACCGCAACGCCTCGAGCGCGTCGGCGACCACCGTCACCAGGTGGTTGCCGGCGTGCGCCAGGGCGGCGTGGTAGAGCACCCGCGCTTCCTCGCGCACGCAGAACGGTTCGCCACCCATTTCCAGGACGAGCGACTGCCCGATCGCATAACCCACGTCGTCGGCCGCAGTGATGCCGAAGCAGGTGTCGGGCAGCCTGCTGATGTCCTCGTCGGACCCGGTGAACGTCATCGCCGGGTGGATCGCCAGCGGTATGCAACCGTCCTGGGTCAGCGGCGCGAGGATCCCGACGCCGTTGGCGCCGGAGGTGTGGGCGACGATCGTCCCCGGCCGCACGGAGGACGTCGCGGCCAACCCGGACACCAGGCCCGCGAGTTCGCTGTCGGGCACGGCCAGCAGCAGCAGCTCGGCGCCGGCGGCGACGTCTGGTGGGGGCATCACCGGGGTGTCGGGCAGCCAACGCTGCGCCCGCTGCCGGGACGTGTGGGAGATGGCGCTGCACGCCACGACGACGTGGTCGGCGCGCTCCAGCGCGACACCGAGCGCGGTGCCCACCCGGCCGGCCGAGATGATCCCCACCTTGAGCCTGGCCGGGCGCAAACCGTCGAACTGCACCATCGCAGACGACCTCACAGATTTCTTCGTTCGTTCCGGTCCCACCCCGTGGGTACCGTTCGGTCACTAAAACTGTAGTCGATTACCCTGCGGCACCCAATGTGAGGAAGCTCCCAGCTCAGGCGTCGCGGCGACGACGGCGGCCGCCCTCCGACGGCTGGACCTGCAGCCGCGCCAACAGGTCGGCGACCGA
>NZ_LZJG01000430.1:0-1387 GCF_001667785.1 Mycobacterium sp. E3247
CCGCGCCGGCGCCGGGGCCCCGGGTGTCGCGGAGCTGGTGGATCGCCTGCAGGAGGCCGGCGCCCGGGTGACGGTGGTGGCCTGCGATGTCGCCGACCGCGACGCGGTCGCGGCTATGCTGACGCAGATACCGGACGAATATCCGCTGCGCGCTGTGGTGCACGCGGCCGGCATCCTCGACGACGGGCTGGTCTTGTCCCTGACCCCGGATCGGGTGGATGCCGTGTTGCGGGCCAAGGTCGACGGCGCCTGGCACCTGCACGAGCTGACGCGCGAACAGGATCTGTCGGCGTTCGTGGTGTTTTCGTCGATGGCCGGAATCGTGGGCACTCCCGGCCAGGCCAACTACGCCGCCGCCAACAGCTTCCTCGACGGGCTGGTCGCGTACCGGCGCGCGCACGGGCTCCCGGGCCTGTCGCTGGCCTGGGGCCTCTGGGAGGAGGCGTCGGCGATGACGGCCCATCTCGGCGAACGCGACAAGGCCCGGATGAGCAGGCTCGGGATCGCGCCACTGTCCACCGAGCAGGCGCTGGAGTCGTTCGACGCCGCGATGCTGGTCGAGGCCCCGGTGCTGATGGCCGCCCGCCTGGATCGGGTCGCCCTGTCCGACAACGCCGCCGCGCTGCCCCCGCTGTTGAGCGAGCTGGCCGCCCGCACCACCCGCCGCGTCATCGACGACGTCGACACGACCGCCCTGATGACCGGGCTCGCGGCGCGCCTGCACGGCTTGGCCCCCGAGGCGCGACAGCGTGAGCTGGTCGACCTGGTCCGCGGCAACGCGGCTACGGTGCTGGGGCTGCCGAATCCCGCCGACATCAACGCGGGCCGCGCGTTCCAGGATCTCGGCTTCGATTCGCTCACCGCCGTTGAGCTGCGCAACCGGCTGAAAACCGCCACGGGGCTTACGCTTTCACCCACGCTGATCTTCGACTATCCCACGCCGTCGGTGCTGGCGGAGCACCTCGACGGTCAGCTGTCCGCCGGCCCGAGCGACCAGCCGGACCTGATGGACCGCTTCACCGACATCACCCGCGAACTGCAGGCCCTGCTGGCCCAGCCCAGTTGGGACGCGGGCGCCAAATCGGCGCTGCGGGCCCGGCTGCACAACCTGCTCGCCACCCTGGAGCCCGACGATCACCCCGACCCCGAAGGCCTGGACGCCGACCTCGATGCCGCCACCGAAAGCCAACTCTTTGCCATCCTCGATGAAGAACTCGGCCGCTGAGACCACGATGCCGGACACCTCGCAGCACGTCGACTACCTCAAGCGACTGACGGCCGATCTCAGGCGGGCGCGGCGACGCGTCTCGGAGCTGGAGGGCCGGCTGTCCGAACCGATCGCGGTGGTCGGCATGGCGTGCCGCTACGCGGGCGGGGTGGATTCGCC
>NZ_LZJG01000431.1:0-1971 GCF_001667785.1 Mycobacterium sp. E3247
GATCGTGCCGTTGGTGTCCTTGGATGCAGAGTCGCCCAAGCTTTCTTTCTCGGCCTCGATGAACGGCAGCAGGTATGCGACGGCCTTCTTCATCACCCGGGCCGACTTCACGACCTGGGGCAGGAACATCTTGCCCGAGCCGAAAAGGTCACCGACGACGTTCATGCCGTCCATCAGCGGGCCCTCGATCACCTCGATCGGGCGGCCGCCCGCGGCGGCGATCTCGGCCCGCAACTCCTCGGTGTCGGCGTCGACGTGGGCGTCGATCCCCTTGACCAAGGCGTGCGTGATCCGCTCCCGGACTCCGAGGCTCCGCCACTCGGCCACCGCCGTGTCGCCGGCGTCTTCCTTGCTGTTGAACCTTTCGGCGATCTCCAGGAGGCGTTCGGCCGCGTCCTCGCGACGGTTCAGGACGACGTCCTCGATGCGGTCGCGCAGCTCGGGGTCGATCGAGTCGTAGGGCACCAGCGCGCCGGCATTGACGATGCCCATGTCCAGGCCGGCCTTGATGGCGTGGTACAGGAACACCGCGTGGATCGCCTCGCGGACGGGATTGTTGCCCCGGAACGAGAACGACACGTTCGAGATGCCACCGGAGATGTGCACCCCTGGGAGGTTCTCCTTGATCCAGGCGCAGGCCTCGATGAAGTCGATCCCGTAGGTCGCGTGCTCCTCGATACCGGTCGCCAGCGCGAAGCAGTTCGGGTCGAAGATGATGTCCTCGGGCGGGAAGCCGACCTCTTCGGTCAGGATCCGGTAGGCGCGGCCGCAGATCTGTTTGCGGCGTTCCAGGTTGTCGGCCTGCCCCTGCTCGTCGAAGGCCATCACGACGACGGCGGCGCCGTACTTGCGGCACAGCCGTGCCTCGCGGACGAACTTCTCCTCGCCCTCCTTCAGGGAGATCGAGTTGACGATCGGCTTGCCCTGCACGTTCTTCAGGCCCGCCTCGATGACCTCCCACTTGGAGGAGTCGATCATCACCGGGACGCGGCTGATGTCCGGCTCGGCCGCGACCAGCTTGGTGAACCGGTCCATCGCGGCGACGCCGTCGATCATGCCCTCGTCCATGTTGATGTCGATGACCTGCGCACCGACCTCGACCTGCTGCAGGGCGACCGACAGCGCGCTGTCGTAGTCCTCGGCCTTGATCAGGTTGCGGAACCGGGCCGAACCGGTGATGTTGGTGCGCTCGCCGATGTTCACGAACAGGGAATCGTCGGTGATGTTGAGCGGTTCGAGGCCCGACAGCCGGGTGGCCACCTCGATTTTCGGGACCTCGCGCGGCGGCTTGCCCTCGACGACCTTGGCGATCTCGGCGATGTGCGGCGGCGCCGTCCCACAGCAGCCACCGACCAGGTTGACCAGACCGGCCTCGGCGAAGTCGGCGATGTAGCTCGCCTGGCGCTCCGGGTCCTCGTCGTATTCGCCGAAGGCGTTGGGCAGGCCGGCGTTGGGATAGCAGGAGACGAAGGTGTCCGCGATCCGCGACATCTCGGCGATGTAGGGCCTCATCTCGGGCGCGCCCAGCGCGCAGTTGAGGCCGACCGCGATCGGCTTCGCGTGCCGGATCGAGTTCCAGAACGCCTCGGTGACCTGACCGGACAACGTCCGCCCGGACGCGTCGGTGATGGTGCCCGAAATGATCACCGGCCAGCGACGTCCGCGCTCCTCGAACAGCGTCTCGACGGCGAACACCGCCGCCTTGGCGTTGAGCGAGTCGAAGATCGTCTCGACGATCAGGAGGTCGGCACCGCCGTCGACCAGGCCGTTGGCGGCTTCGAGGTAGGCGGCGACCAGCTGGTCGTAGGAGACGTTGCGGGCCCCGGGGTCGTTGACGTCGGGCGAGATCGACGCGGTCCGCGTGGTCGGCCCGATCGCGCCGGCGACGTAGCGGGGCTTGTCCGGGGTGCCGTACTCGTCGGCGGCCGCCCGCGCCAGGGCGGCGCCGGCGTAGTTCAGCTCGTAGGCCAG
>NZ_LZJG01000432.1:0-15528 GCF_001667785.1 Mycobacterium sp. E3247
ACGGTCATCCCGAACGTGGCATTGAACGCGGTCGCCGGACGGCCGAAGGAGGAGTACGGCATCGAGCCGACCGGGCTGGACGAGATCCGCCCGGGTTGTTACAACGTCGACGAGCGAGTCAAGGACATGAACGCGGGGGGCATCCTGGCCTCGATCTGCTTCCCCTCGTTTCCCGGCTTTGCCGCTCGGCTGTTCGCCACCGAGGATCACGATTTCTCCATAGCGCTGGTGCAGGCTTACAACGACTGGCACATCGACGAGTGGTGCGGCGCCTACCCGGCGCGGTTCATCCCGATGGCGATCCCGGTGATCTGGGACGCCGAGGCGTGCGCCGCCGAGGTGCGGCGGGTGTCGAAGAAGGGCGTGCACGCGCTGACCTTCACCGAAAACCCCGCCGCGATGGGCTATCCCAGCTTCCACGACGAGTACTGGAACCCGCTGTGGAAAGCGTTGGTGGAAACCGGCACTGTGATGAACGTGCACATCGGTTCGTCGGGCCGGCTGGCCATCACCGCGCCCGACGCGCCGATGGACGTGATGATCACGCTGCAGCCGATGAACATCGTGCAGGCCGCCGCCGACCTGTTGTGGTCGCGGCCGATCAAGGAATACCCGGACCTGAAGATCGCGCTCTCCGAGGGTGGAACCGGCTGGATTCCCTACTTCCTGGAGCGTGCCGACCGGACCTACGAGATGCATTCCGCCTGGACGCACCAGGACTTCAGGGGCAAGCTGCCCAGCGAAGTTTTCCGCGACCACTTCCTGACCTGCTTCATCAGCGACAAGGTCGGTGTGGCGCTGCGCAACATGATCGGCATCGACAACATCTGCTGGGAAGCCGACTACCCGCACAGCGACTCGATGTGGCCGGGCGCACCGGAAGAGCTGTGGGATGTGTTGTCGATCAACAACGTTCCGGACGACGAAATCAACAAGATGACCCACGAGAACGCGATGCGCTGGTATTCGTTCGACCCGTTCACGCACATTTCGCGCGAACAGGCGACCGTCGGTGCGCTGCGTAAGGCCGCCGAGGGGCACGACGTGTCCATCAAGGCGCAGGGCCACGACAAGGACACCCGGGGCGGCTCGTCCTTCGCCGACTTCGCGGCGAACGCGAAAGCCCTCACCGGCAACAAGGACTGAGGCCCGACCGGACCGGGCCCGGGTGAGCTGCGTCGAAATTGCACTCAAGGTCTCCTTTTTCGGTACTTGACGACCACCACGGCAATCTCGCCGCCAGCAATGAACAGGAGATCCAGCAGTGCCCGGCGCCGGAATGAACTTCGAGCTGACTGACGACCAGGAACTGATCCGCCGGTCGGTCGCCGAGCTGGCGCGCAAGTTCGACGATCAGTACTGGATGGAAAAAGACCAGGCGCACGAATTTCCCTCCGAGTTCTACAACGCGATCGCCGACGGCGGCTGGCTGGGCATGACCATCCCCACCGAGTACGGCGGACACGGCCTCGGAATCACCGAGGCCACCATCCTGCTCGAGGAGGTCGCCAAATCCGGCGGCGCCATGAACGCCGCCAGCTCGATTCATCTTTCCATCTTCGGCATGCAGCCGGTGGTGGTGCACGGCTCCGACGAACTCAAGGCACGCACGCTGCCCAAGGTCGCGACCGGTGAAGTGCACGTCTGCTTCGGCGTGACCGAACCCGGAGCGGGACTGGACACCTCGCGCATCACCACCTTCGCCAAACGGGACGGCGATCTCTACATCGTCAACGGTCGCAAGGTGTGGATCTCCAAGGCCATGGAGTCCGACAAGATCCTGTTGCTCACCCGCACGCAGAGCTACGAGGAAGTCACCAAGAAGACCGACGGGATGACCCTGTTCATCACCGATCTGGACCGCAGCCGCGTCGACATCCGGCCGATCCGCAAGATGGGCCGCAACGCCGTCAGCTCCAACGAGTTGTTCATCGACAACCTCGAGGTGCCGGTCGAGGACCGAATCGGCGAGGAGGGCAAGGGCTTTCAGTACATCCTGGACGGCCTGAACCCGGAACGGATGCTGATCGCCGCCGAGGCGCTCGGCATCGGCCGGGTGGCGCTGGACAGGGCGGTGAAATACGGCAACGAACGCGAGGTGTTCGGCCGGCCCATCGGCATGAACCAGGGCCTGCAGTTCCCGCTCGCGGACTCCCTGGCCCGCCTCGATGCCGCCGAGCTGATGTTGCGCAAGGCGACCTGGTTGTACGACAACGGGAAACCCTGCGGCCGCGAGGCGAACACCGCGAAATACCTATGCGCCGACGCGGGTTTCACCGCCGCCGACCGGGCGTTGCAAACTCACGGCGGCATGGGGTATGCGGAGGAGTACCACATCACGCGCTACTTCCGCGAGGCCCGGCTGATGAAGATCGCGCCGGTGAGCCAGGAGATGATCCTGAACTTCCTGGGGTCCAACGTGCTGAAATTGCCGAGGAGCTACTGAGAGCCATCCGCACGCAGGCCGTCACGGGCCGGCAACGTTTACTGGCTGTCGAAAGTCTAGGGATCGGAGCAGAGGCATGCATGAGACCGTCATCGTCGAAGCCGTGCGCACCGCGGTGGGCAAGCGCAACGGCGGCCTGTCCGGCATGCATGCCGCCGACCTGTCGGCCGTCGTCCTCAACGAGCTGCTGGAGCGGGCCGGCGTCGGCCCGGAGATCGTCGACGACGTGATCTGGGGATGCGTGTCCCAGGTCGGTGACCAGTCCAGCAACATCGGGCGCTATGCGGTCCTGGCCGCCGGCTGGCCGGAGACGATCCCCGGCACCACCGTCAACCGGGCGTGCGGGTCCAGTCAGCAGGCCCTCGATTTCGCCGTGCACGCGGTGATGTCCGGTCAGCAGGATGTCGTCGTGGCCGGCGGTGTCGAGGTCATGAGCCGCGTCCCGCTCGGTTCGGCCAGGGCGACCGGCATGCCGTACGGCCCGAAGGTCCTCGCCCGCTATGACGACTTCTCGTTCAACCAGGGGCTGTCGGCCGAGCTGATCGCCAAGAAGTGGGGCTTGTCGCGGACCCGGCTCGACGAATACTCCGTCCGCTCCCACGAACGGGCCGCGGCGGCTCAGGACGCGGGCGCGTTCACCGAACAGATCGTTCCGGTGTTCACCGATGACGGAGCGGTCGTCGCCGCGGACGAGGGTGTGCGGCGGGGGACCACGGTGGAGAAACTCAGCGGACTGAAGCCGGCGTTCACCGAGGACGGCGTGATCCACGCGGGCAATTCGTCGCAGATCTCCGACGGTGCGGCGGCCTTGCTGGTGATGACGGCCGAGATGGCCGTCGAGCTGGGGTTGACCCCGGTGGTTCGGTACCTGGCCGGCGCGGTGACCGGGGCGGACCCGGTACTCATGCTCACCGGTCCCATCCCGGCGACCGAGAAGGTGCTGAAGAAGGCCGGCGTGCCGCTGTCGGAGGTCGGCGCATTCGAGGTGAACGAGGCCTTCGCGCCGGTGCCCTTGGCGTGGCTCGCCGAAACCGGGGCGGACCCCGAGCTGGTCAACCCGCTCGGCGGCGCCATCGCGCTGGGCCACCCGCTGGGCGGGTCGGGGGCGGTGCTGATGACGCGCATGGTGCACCACATGCGCGACAACGGGATCCGCTACGGGCTGCAGACCATGTGCGAGGGCGGCGGCACCGCCAACGCCACGCTCGTCGAGCTGGTGCGATAGCGCCGACGTCCACCCGCCGGAATCAGCCTCAGGGGTGACCCTTGTCACAGGGGTCAAACTAACCTACTGTGTGTTCACTAGGTTGGTTGGTCCCGCCGATCGGTCAAAGGAGTCGGGTGCCCGACGCACGGCGATACGACACGCTGCTCGCCAAAGGCGAGGACCGCAAGCAGCGCATCCTCGCGGTCGCGCAACGGCTGCTGACGCGCAACGGCTGGCGTAGCACCACCCTCGCCCAGATCGCCGGCGAGGCGGGGGTCACCCCCGCCGGGTTGCTGCATCACTTCGAATCCAAAGAACAGTTGCTGCACGCCGTCCTCGACGCGCGCGACCTCGACGACGACCTGCACGCCGACCGGACCGGCGATCTCTTCGCCCAGATCGCCCAGGTCGCCGATCGGTTCAACCGGGCACCCGAACTGGTCGGGACGTTCACAGTGTTGCTGGTCGAGAACATCCTTCCCGACGCTCCGCTGCACGACCGGATGCTGGCCCGGCATCGCGCCGCGACCGACATTGTCGCCGACCTCATCCGCCGCGGGCAGGCCGATGGCCGGTACCGCGCGGACATCGACCCCGCCGTCAAGGCAGTAGAGATTCTCGCCTTCGTCCACGGAATGGAAACCACATGGTTGCTCGATCCATCGATACCCCTGACCGAGGTGTTCAAGCAGTACGCCGAGACGCTGGCGCGAGACTTCGCGCCGTAGAAGAGCCGGGTGAGGACATGAGATACCGCCTCGACGTGGTCGCCGTGACCGTCGTCGACGCGGTGCGGTTCGCCGGCGGATGGCTTTTCGACCGGGCGATGGCGGGCTGGGACGTCACCGTCCTGGTTGCCGACCATCCCGACGATCGGCCGTTGCAGATTCTCGGTGCCCGGGTGGTCGACCTCGAAGACGCCCTGGCTTCGGTGCAATCGCGTCCCCGGCCGCAGGCCCTGGCGGCCGCGGCCGACCTGTTCGGGTGCGACGCGCGGGTGCGGCAAGGGGTGTTGCAGGCCCTCGATCACGGGGCGACCGAGGTCACGCTGTGGGGAGAGGGCTGGCCGGCCGAGCTCGATGACAGCGTCGGCCTGGTGCAGCACCGACTCAGCATGGCCGCCCAGATGTTCAAGGCCCAGGCCATGGCGGCCGCCGCTCTGCCTCTCGGCGGGCTCGGTCACGTCGAGACCTTCCGCAGCGGGTTGCTGGCGTGGCCCTCGGTGGCCGCGGACCTGGTTCCCGCCGGCTGAGTCGCGTATCGGCACCGGTCCCCGTCGTTGACGGCCGGCAATGCCCTATGGAAATGTAATACTCATCTGCGAGAGGCGCGTTCTCGCTAGTTGAGATTCAAGGAGCGGAAGATGGCGAACGAATTCTCCGAGTTGGACTTCTTCCGCGGCAGCGAGCTCATCGACGACCCGTACCCCTACTACGAGGCGCTGCGCCGGCAGTGCCCGGTCACGCGGGAGCCCCATCACGACGTCACCATGATCACCGGTTGGGACGAGGCGTGCGCGGTGCTCAATGACGCCGAGACGTGGTCCTCCTGCGTCTCGGTCACCGGCCCGTTTCCCGGCTTCCCGGTGGCGCTGGAGGGGGACGACGTCACCGAGTTGATCGAGAAGCACCGCGACGAATTGCCGTTCAGCGACCAGCTGCCCACCCTCGATCCGCCGACCCACACCAACCATCGCTCGCTGCTGATGCGGCTGATCACCCCGAAGCGCCTCAAGGAGAACGAGGACGCCATGTGGGTGCTCGCCGACCAGGTGCTCGACACGTTCCTGGCGCCCGGCCACGGCGAGTTCATCAAGGGCTTCGCGGGCCCGTTCACGCTGCTGGTCATCGCCGATCTGCTCGGGGTGCCGGAGGAGGACCGTGACAAGTTCGTCAAGGGCATCCGCGACCACTCGGGCGGCGGCGTCGGGGGCACCAAGGGCTCGCTGGCGCACAGCCCGCTGGAATTCCTCTACGGCCTCTTCTCCGACTACGTCATCGACCGCCGGCGGGAGCCCCGCGACGATGTGCTGACCGGCCTGGCCACCGCCACGTATCCGGACGGCTCGACTCCCGACGTCGAGGACG
Source organism: Mycobacterium sp. E3247 (assembly GCF_001667785.1). NCBI lineage: Bacteria > Bacillati > Actinomycetota > Actinomycetes > Mycobacteriales > Mycobacteriaceae > Mycobacterium > Mycobacterium sp. E3247. The sequence continues at coordinate 5,741 of NZ_LZJG01000432.1, forward strand.
TGGCCCGCGTGGCCAGCAACGTGTTTTCCGCGGGTCAGGAGACCACCGTGCGGCTGTTGGGTGCGGCCTTGCAGACGCTCGGGGAGCGGCCCGACATCCAGGCGAAGTTGCGCAAGGACCGCAGCCTGATCCCCAATTTCATCGAGGAGTCGTTGCGCCACGAGAGCCCGGTCAAGGGCGACTTCCGGCTGAATCGGGTGCCCGCCAACGTCGGTGGCGTCGACCTGCCCGCGGGGACCACCGTCATGGTTGTCCAAGCGGCCGCCAACCGCGACCCCCGCCGGTTCGACGACCCCGCCACCTTCGACCCGGCCCGCAAGAACGCCCGCCAGCACATCTCGTTCGGGCGCGGCATCCACAGCTGCCCGGGCGCGCCGCTGGCGCGCGCCGAAACCCGGGTGGCGATCGAGCGCCTGCTCGACCGGACCTCCGACATCCGGATCGACGAACGCATGCACGGCCCCGCGAATGACCGTCGCTACCAATACGTTCCGACCTACATCCTGCGCGGCCTGACGGAGCTGCACCTGGAGTTCACCCCGGCATGAAGGTCACAGTCGACGACCAGCGCTGCCGCGGCCATGGTGTTTGCACCACGTTGTGCCCGGAAGTGTTCAGCCTCACCGACGACGGTTACGCGGAGGCGATACCTTCAGAGGTCCCAACGGAATTCGAGGCAGCCACGCAAGAAGCCATCGAGTGCTGCCCCGAGCAGGCCATCAGCAAAATCGAATCCAGCTGAGGAGATTCAGTGGCTAAGGGATATGTCATCTTGACGGAGGCCATCAAGGATCCGGAGGGCATGAAAGCCTATGCGCAGGCCGCCGGTTCGGCGATGGCGGGCGCCACCATTCTGGCGGTGGACACCGCTCCCAAGGTGATCGAGGGCAGCTGGCACGGCGACCAGACCGTCGTGCTGGAATTCGAATCCGTGGACGCTGCCCGCGTGTGGTATGAGTCCGAGGGCTATCAGAAGGCGGCGAAACTCCGGCAGGCCGCGGCCGACTGCAACGCCGTCATCCTCGCCGGGTTCTGACCGCCGCTACTCGCCCACGATGGAGATGGCCTGCCGGGGGCACTGGCGAACGGCCTCGCGCACGTCCGCCTCGTTCTCCGGGGTGACTTCTTCCTGCAGCACGGTCAGCATGTCGTCGTCGCCCAGCAGGAAGATGTCCGGGTTGATGCCCATGCAGACGCCGTTGCTCTCGCAGAGCCCCCAATCGACTTCGATCTTCTTGGTCACCGCGACCCCCTTTACCGAAGCACTTTGACGGGCACGTTCTTCCAGCCCGCGACGTTTTGCATGTTCACTCGCTTGCACCCCGCCCAGTCAACCTCGTAGCGCGGCATGAAGTCGAGGAGCCGCTCCAGCGCGATCCTGCTTTCCAGGCGGGCGAGCGCCGCGCCCAGGCAACTGTGGATCCCGTACCCCAGGCCGAGGTGCTGCGCCTCGGCCTGGTCACGCTCGATGTCGAAGGTGTCGGCCTCGGTGAAGGCCTCCGGGTCGCGGTTCGCCGCGGCGCCGCAAAGGAACACCGGCTTGCCGGCGGGAATGATGCCGCCGCTGACGTGTGCCTCTTTGAGGGTGTAGCGCACGTTGTACTGCACCGGCCCCTCGTAGCGCAGGAGCTCTTCCACCGCCCCGGGGATCTTGTCGCGGTCCTCCTGCAGCTTCCGCCACTGGTCGGGGTGCCGGGCGAAGATCACCGCGGCGTTGCCGAGCAGCTTGGTGACGGTCTCGGCGCCCGCCCCGCCCAAAAGCGTCGCGAAGCCGGTGATTTCGATGTCATCGAGCTTGCGCAGCTGGCCGTCCTCGCCCGGGATCTCCGCGGCGATCAGCCTGCTGATCATGTCGTCCTGCGGCTCCGCGCGGCGCTCCTGGACCAGGCCGAAGTAGTACATCGCGGTGTCGATGTTGGCCTGCATGCCGGCTTCGCTGATCTCGATCTGTCCCGGTTCGTGGGACAGGCTGGTGTCGATCCAGTGGCGGACCTGCTGGCGGTACTCCTCGGGCACGCCGGCCATCCGGGTGATCACCTCCACCGGGAACGGCCCGGAGAAGTCCTGCACGACATCGAAGTTGTCGGGGTCGGCGGCGCCGAGGTACTTGTCGATCACCTCGATGATCGTCTCGCGCTGCGATTGAATCGCCCGGGGGGTGAACGCCTTGTTGAGCAGGCTGCGCATGTGGCGGTGCTCGGGTGGATCCATGAAGATGATCGACTTCTGCTCGGGGGAGACGCCCCGGCGCACCATCGCCAGGTCGCAGCCGCGCGCCGACGAATAGGTCTCGAAATCCTTGAACGCGGCCGAGACGTCCTCGTGGCGGGTCAGCGCGTAGAAGTCCTCTTTCTCGTCGTAGTACAGCGGCGCTTCCTCGCGCATCCGTCGATAGATTTCGAACGGGTTGTTGAAGTAGTCCTCGGAGTACGGATCGAAGACGACCTTCGGTTTTGTCACGGAATCCTCCTCAGCGGCGAGGGCGGGCTGCAACCGTTACAGCCGAGTCGTTGACTGTAACGGTAACGGTAATACCTTCGTGACGAACCGGAAAGACCGAAACGCCAAGTTCTCAAGCCCTCTTCGCGACGTCGATGGACTCGAAGACGCCGCCGAGAGCGCCCAGGTCAGCGCCGAGTTCCGCGCCGGTGCTGCGCACGACGGCCACGTCCTTGTGCACGAATTCCCCGGCCACCTCGATGAACGACGCGACCGAACCCGCCGCCGCCACCAGCTCCAGGACGCGGCTGGTCGCGCTGCCGTGCGTCAACGCGGTCAGCAGCGTCGGCTCCGGCACGCCGAGCCGTTCACCCCATCGCACGGCTTGTGCGAGCAGCCCGATATGCCCGGCGAACAAGGCGTTGTTCACCAGTTTCACGACTTGTCCGCACCCGCGGGCACCGACGTGCAACACCGGGTCGCCGTAGCACTGCAGCACCGGCCGCACGCGCGCCACCGCGTCCCCGGCGCCGCCCACGAACAGCGTGAGCCGGCCGGCCGCGGTGTCGTGCGGGCGACCGCTGACCGCGGCGTCGATGACGTCGACCCCGCCGGCGCCCGCGGCGAGGGCGTCGATCGTCCTCGGGCTGGCGGTGGTGTGCACCACCAGCGCCGAACCGGGCGGCATGGCGGACAGCAATCCGCCGTCCAGACACACCTCCCGCACCTGTTGGTCGGAGAACACGCAGAGCACCACGACGTCGGCCCGCGCACCCGCCTCGGCGGCGTCGTGGACCGCGTGGGCGCCGAGTCGCTCCAGATCGCCCCGTTTCTCGCGCGTTCGGCCCAGCGCCTGCACGTCATGCCCGGCCTCGACCAGGCGGGCCACCATGGGCCGGCCCATCCGCCCGGCACCGATGAACCCGACCCTCACTGGGCCGTCATCGGGAAGTACCCATCATGGCGAGCGCGGCGTCGGCCGCGTCCAGCACGGCGCCCCCGCTCGCCCCGGCCCGTTCGGCCAGGTCGACCACCAGGCGGACATCCTTCTGCAGCAGCGTCCCGGCCACACCGGCGAGCCGTTCCAATCCGCCGATCCCGCCAAGTGCGTTGAGGGCGAAGCTGTTCCCGCTGCTGCGAGAGACGACTTCGGTGAGGCGGTCCGGGTCGACGCCGAGGGCGCCGGCCAGCGACAGCGCGGTGGCCGCGGTCGCCAGATGGGCGGTGAACAGCAGGTTGTTGAGCAACTTGGTGGTTTGCCCGGAACCCAGCTCCCCGAGGTGGACGATCGGATCGGCATAGGTGGCGAAGACCGGGCGGCACCGCTCGACGACGTCGGCGTCACCGCCGACCATCACCAACAGCCGCCCTTCGGACGCCGCGGGTCCACCTCCGCTCACCGGCGCGTCGATGACCGAGATGCCGTTGGCCGCAGCCTTGTTCGCCAGACTCCGGCAGGTGTTGGGGTGCACGGTGCTGTGCACCGCGATCACACCGCCCGGCTTCATGGCCGCCAACAGCCCCCGCTCACCGGTCGCGATCTCGTCGATGTCGGCGTCGCCCACGACGCAAAGGCAGACCAGATCGCTGGCCGCGGCGAGCTCGGCCGGCGACTCGGCGACCTTCGCCGCCGTATCGGCGAACGGCTCGAGGGTCGCGGCCCTGCGCGCCCACAGCGTCGTCTCGTAGCCACCCTCGACGATCCGGCGGGCCATGGGCCCGCCCTGGCTGCCCAGACCGATGAATCCGACCCTCATCCGGCCTCCAGGTCGTCTTCTGTGCCAACGGAATTCGCGCGGGCGGCCACGCAGTCGTCGGCGAACGCGAACACCTTCGCGTGGTAGGCCGCGGCGGCGTGACCCAGGCTCATGTTGTGCCCCGCATCGGGCTGCCGGTGCACGACGAACCGCGGTGACCCTGAGAACAGGCCCTCGATCTCGGCCACCGCGGAAGGGTCGTTCTGCCAGACCTTTTCGTGTTCGGCGATGCTGAACTGCACGGGGACACGCACGGCCGGGGCGAGCGCCGGGAAATCCTGGCGGGCCCAGTTCGACACCATCTGGTCCTCGTAGGACGGCGCCGTCGGAGAGACAGTGACGCCGCTGAGGACCTCGGGCGGATACAGGCATTCTGGATGCCACAGCAGCTCGCGCAGGCCGGCCGGGCGGCGTTCGCGGGTCGCGGTCTTCAGGATGTCCCTCGCCGCCGGGTGATAACGCCGGCCCGTACCGGCCAGTTCGATGCCCAGCAGATCGGCGCCGCGCTCGTCGGCGCCCATCCGCATCACGAGCTCGCATCCCCCGGAATGACCGATCAGGAACAACCCCGCGCCGCGCGGCCGATCACCGAGGATGCGGTCCACCGCGCCGTAGGCGAGGTTGACCCGCTGCTCGGGCAGCGCCATCGCCTCCGGGTAGGGGGCCGAGCTGCCGTAGCCTGGCCGGTCGAGGGCCACCACGGTGAATCCGGCCGTCGCTCCGGTCCGCAGCAGCGACAACGACGGATGGCCCGGGCAGTCGAAATACATTGCGGTGGTTCCCCCGCCGTGGATCGCGACGATCACGGCCTTGGGTTCGGCGGATTCGGCGATCAGCGCCGACATCGGCACGCCGTCGACGATCACCAGCCTGGGCCGGGGCGCCGGGCCGCTCATGTGTCCGTCCGCAACAACAGCACGCCGCTGGGGGTCAGACCGCCGCTGCTCACCACCCCGACGCGGGCGCCGGCGACCTGGCGATCGCCGGCCTTCCCGCGCAGCTGGGTGATGGCCTCGTGGACCAGGCCCATGCCGTGGGTGCGGCCGTGCGAAAGCTGGCCGCCGTGGGTGTTGAGCGGCAGTTGGCCGTCGCGGGCGATGTTCTTGCCGCCGTCCAGAAACTCTTTGGCCTCGCCGATGCCGCAGAAGCCCAGCGCCTCGATCCAGGACAGGCAGTTCATGGTGAAACCGTCGTAGAGTTCGGCGACGTCGACGTCGTCAGGGCGCAACGTGGTACGTGTCCACAGGTGCGCGGCCTGGCCCAGCACCTGAGGCTCATGGGTGAGAGTGCTTTGGTCCCAGTCGATTCGCTCGATGATCTGGGTGCCCACCGCCTCGACCAGGACGGGCCGCTTGGCGAGGTCGCGCGCGGCGTCGACGGCGGAGACGATGACGGCGACCGCGCCGTCGCACGGTACGTCGCAGTCGTAGAGACCGAACGGCGTGGTGATGGGCCGCGCGTTCAGATAGTCATCCATGGTCATCGGCGACCGGTAGATGGCGGTCGGGTTGAGTTCGGCGTTCGCCCGCTGGTTCAACGCGATCCAGCCGAGGGTCTCTTTGGTGGTGCCGTAACGGTGAAAGTGGCGCTGCGCGTTCATCGCTAAGGTGTGCGCTGCGGACGTTGCCCCGAATGGCATCTGCCAACCCGACATCCGGCCCATCGACGGGCTGATCTTGCCCTGCTTCATCAGCTCGCCATGAGTGGCTTCCCAGAGCGTGCGGAAGCAGAGCACGTGGTGGGCCAGCCCGCACGCGACCGCCTGCATGGCTGCGATCAGCGATCCGCCCGGTCCGAACGTCTCCATGGCGCCGTTGTGCCACGCTGGCCGGATGCCGAGCGCGGCTTCCAGCGCGGTAACGCCGCCTTCCCCGAACCCGCCAACGTTGATGGCGCCGGGATAGGTGGACAGGCCGTCGATGTCGGCGAACGTCAGGCCGGCGTCGGTGATGGCCGCTTCGCACGCCTGCACGGTCAGCGCCAACGGCGGCTGCATCAGCCGGCGACCGATCGGCGACATGCCGATCCCGGTCAGCGCGACCTTGTCTTCGAACTTCTCCCGGGTCAGCATGGGGCGCACGTGTTCGCCGAAGCGCTCCGGCGCTATCTCGTCGGTGGGCAACGGGCCGGGTTCGGCGTTCTGTACCGGCCGGAACAGCGGAAACCACACGTCCTCGACCTGTTCGAAGACGACCTCGACCTGTTGGCCGAGTTCGAGCCGATCGGGATCGCACTCGATGATGTTGGTGGTCAACCGAATCCGCGGATCTTCGGCGATCGCCACCTGCGCGATGACGTAGGGCGCGACCAGTCCGGGCAGGCTGAACCGTTCGTTGACGGTGAATCCGGCGAGCGTCGCCATGCCGGAGACCTCGCGCACCCCGACATCGAGTGAACGGCAATACCGGCACACCGGTGCGGGCGGATGGATCAGCGATTGGCAGGCCTGGCATACCTGCAGTCGCAGCTTGCCGTCAGCTCCCGAGGTCCAGAAGAATTCGTTGTCCTGCGTGACCAGGGGCAACGGTCGTCCCGGCGCTGCTGACACGTCACCTCCGCGAGTCGAACGGGCCCCCCGGTGCAACTTGGTAGGACCGTTGTACGAATCGGAGAATTACGTTATCACCCCCAGGCCTGCGCGATCGCTGATCCATCCGCCCGCACCGGTGTGCCGGTATTGCCGTTCACTCGATGTCGGGGTGCGCGAGGTCTCCGGCATGGCGACGCTCGCCGGATTCACCGTCAACGAACGGTTCATCCTGCCCGGCGAATGAGGGCGCGTATGGCGGCGGAGGTGTGTACCAGGGCGGTGGTGGCGGCGGTGGCGGCTTGCACTCGAGGGTCGCCGGATTCCACGACATGTTGTGATCGCAGTCCGCCGAACTGGTTCCCGGCGTCGCGATCACCGCGACTGCCAGCGCTACGAACGCGACCGCTATGACGACGGTCAGGCGACGAATGAACCACCTCATGGTGCGCCTCCCGATGGGCCATCGTGACCCTGGCGGGTTCAGCTTATTCCGTTGAGACCGTCCCGACCATGGTCAAAATGGCTCGCGGGCACCCCGTTCAGCGGGTGAATCCCCATTCCGCCTCGTTCTCTTCGGTTTTGAGGCGTTCGGCCGGGTCGTCCGCGTCGGCGAGCGGAGGGCGGGGGTGGGGTATGTGCGCTCGCCGATCTCGGCGATGGCGTGCACCGGGCAGTCCATCAGCGCGCGCATCACCGCATCGCGATCCGACTCCGCCACGGTGCCGTCGCCGATGAGGGAGGCGTAACCCCAGTCGTCCAGCGAGAAGTATCCGGGCGCGTATTTGGCGCAGATGCCGAAACCATCGCAGACAGTGCGGTCCAAGCGGATTCTCATGCGAGCCTCAATGTTTCCGCCTCGTAGGGCCGGTCGGCGCGGAACGCGCCGCGGGCGCAGCCCTGGCACGTGCCGTCGAGATGTGCGGTGACTTCGGCCGGGAACTGGCCGAGTAGGCCGGCCGCGACATTGGTGGCGGCGTCCAGGGTTGCGCACGCGCCCCGTCCGCGCAGCAGCACCGACCAGCGGCGCAACCGTTCGACGTCCGCCGTTGTCGCGGCACCGTCGCGAAGCGCACCGGCGGCGGCCGCCATTGCCGCCGTTCCGTTGAAGCACGAGCCGCATTGCCCGGCGTTTTCCCGGTCGAAGTAGGCCAGCACCGACGCCGCGACCGCGACGGGGCAGTCGTCGGTGAGCACCGCGATGGCGCCCGCTCCCAAGCCGCTGCCGACACGTCGCATCGTCTCGTGGTCCAAGGTCGTCTCGAGCACGCGGCGGTTGAGTAGGCCGGCAAAGTAACCGCCCATCAATGCCCCACGCACTTGGTCCGACGGAACACCATGCAGGGCAAGGAGTTCGGTAAACGGTAGGCCGTGCGGAAGTTCGTAGAGAACGGGCGGGCGGCCGGCGCCGGTGATGGTGGCCAGGAAGGTCCCCGGCGACAACGACGTACCCTGCGAGCGGAACGCGCCGGCGCCGTGGCGCTGCAGGTAGGGCAGGTTGGCCAGGGTCTCGACATTGCTCACCAGGGTGGGCCGGTCGTCGACGCCGGCTTCGAAGGGCCGCGGCGGCTTGTCCGTCGGCTTGGCCGGGCCGCCGTTGAGCGCGCGGACGGCGGCGGTTTCCTCGCCCGCCACGTATCCGGGCTGCACGGTCAACATGCTGACGATGACACCGCCGAGCGCGTCGGGATCGAGCTCGCCGAGCGCGCTTTCGACGCTGCGCGCCGATTCCGGATCGGAGAGGTAGACGTGGGCACGGTTCGTCCCCACGACCGCGGCGGCCAACCGCAACCCGTCCAGGATCAGGTGAGGCCGGTTGCGCAGCAGCCAGCGGTCCTTGACCGAAGCCGGTTCGCCCTCTTCGCCGTTCGCGACGACCACGGCGCCGCCGGCAATGCGCCCGTTGTCGCGCACGGCGTGCAACTTGATCGCCAGCGGGAACGCCGCACCCCCGCGACCGACCAGGCCGCTGGCTTCCACTTCGCTCAGCAATTCATCGGCGTCGGCGAGCGGCCGATATCCGCCCCGCTCTCGATAAGCCGCGAGATCCTCGGGCGCCTGGCCGGTTCGCCCGAATAGCAGCCGCGGTTCGCAGCCGGGGAGGCTGGCGGTGATGATGGGGGTGGATTGCGCGGTACTCACGGCCGGCCCGCCATCGTCTTGGTTACGCTTGCGCACATGCGAACTGCGGTGGTGCGCGTCAATGTGGATCCAAAAGACGTGTGCACGCCCCAGCAGCTACGAGACGGCATGGCAGCGCTCCTTGAGCTCGCGGCGCACGCGGGCGCCGGCGTGGTCGAGAACGACCTCGCGGCCATGCCCGTGGGCCGCCGCGAAGTCGAATTGCTGATCGCCGCCGAAGACGGCGACGCGGCCAAGCAGGTGGCAATGAACCTGTGCGCCAAGGTGTTCGGCGATAGCCCGGTACCGGGGGTGGTCACCTTCATCAGCCGGGGAACCGACGACGACGCCCAGGGCGTGCTGTCCGGTTTCGGGCTCACCGGTGACATCGAGCGAACACCGGGCGACGAAGGCTTCGACATCGTGTACGTGACGCTGCGGGAGCAGGACCTCGAACGCATACCCGAGAGCCGGGTTCACACGGCCCTCGAGGCGTCGCTCAACTGCGAGGTCCACATTCACACGGTGTAGGGACATCACGAGCCCAGGAACTCGAGTATCGCGGGCGCCGCCTGCACCCACGTGTCGAACATGTTGAAGTGCTGCACCCGGCCCGCCGCGCGGTCTTCGGACGCGCGTTCCCACGCGTCCTCCGGCCAGGGCGGGTCGATGAGCTTCGATCCCTTGATCAGGCAACTCACCTCGAGCGAGGTCCGTTTGGGATGGTCCATGTCGTTCTCGCCGCCGCGAATGATCAACGTGGGAACCTTGATGCGGTCGAACATCTCGTCCTCGACACCCGGAATAGTCTGCCCGGGCTTGGAAACGAATGCGTTGAGCCAGCGCAGCATGACCTTGAGGAACTCGTCTTTGTCGAAGTCGAGGAACCGCTGCTTGTTGTTCGGGTTCTCCTCGATGCGATCGCGCCACTCGGCCACCTTCAC
>NZ_LZJG01000433.1:0-7309 GCF_001667785.1 Mycobacterium sp. E3247
TCTGGGTATGCACGAGCGCGGCCATCGTCACGTTGTCGATGTATTCCAGGATGTAGGGCGCCAGGCCGCTGCCCACCACCTTGGGCACCGCGGCCATGACCTGGTCGAAGTCGGCGAACGGGGCGAGCACGGTCGCGGCGTGGTCGAGCCGCGGGTGCAGCTTGACGGTCACCTCGGTGGCCAGGGCGAGGGTGCCCTCGGAGCCGACGATGAGCTGCGTCAGGTCGTAGCCGGTGGAGATCTTGGCGATCTTGCCGCCGGTGCGGATGAGCTCGCCGGTGGGCAGCGCCGCCTGCAGCCCGAGCACGTTGTGGCGGGCGACGCCGTACTTGACCGCGTTCATGCCGCCGGCGTTGGTGCCGACGTTGCCGCCGACGCTGGAGGACAGCTCGCCGGGGTGGACCATGTAGCGCAGGCCGGTGTCGGCGGTCGCGGTTTCCAGCTCGGTGAGCGTCACCCCGGGTTGGACGACGGCGACCTGGTTGGTGGTGTCGACCTCGAGGACGGCGTTCATCCGCTCGAAGGAGATCAGCAGCCCGTCGGCCCGGGGGATCGCCCCGCCGGACAGGCCGGTTCCGGATCCGCGGGCCGTCACCGGGATGTTGTTGTCCGAAGCGGCCTTCAGCAGCTGCGAAACCGCCTCCGCGGTGGCCGGTTTGGCGACGTAAGCCGGCCTCTGCGGCGGCTTGGTCAACACCTCGTCGTGCCAGTAGTCCTCGGGGATGGCGTCGCCGGTCAGCAGGTTGTGCTGGCCGACGATCTCGGCGAACCGCGCTGTCATGTCGCTCACAGTGATTCACTGTATGCCGCCGCGGCACCACACGAACATGACAGTGGCCCGACGCACGGTGTTCGTGTCGATGTAACGGGTCGTCACTCCTTGGTGCCGAATGCTGGTGGTGTACCGATAGGAAGGACTTCCATGAGTGTCGCGATGGTCGCCCCCGGTGCCGTCACCCAGCAGCGCGAGGGCGCGACGATCCACATAGCGTTTTCAGGGCGATTCGGGTTTGGCATCGACCAGTGGGCGTACCTGCCATTCGAGGTGCCGGCGGGTGTGCACCGAATCCGTGTCGACACCGCGCATGACGGCTTCGCGGTGGGCGGGCCGGTCCGAAACGTGTTGGATCTAGGTGTCTTTGGCCCCGCCGGCCATGACGTGGGCAATGCGGCCGGGTTCCGTGGGTGGTCAGGGGGAGCGCGCGACGGCTTCGTGATCTCCGGCACGCACGCGACGCCTGGCTATCTTGCCGGCCCGATCGAGCCGGGTCGATGGGCGGTGGCGCTCGGCCCGGTGGTTCTGAGCCCGTGGGGGATGGCCTGGGACGCGCGCGTCGTCCTCGAGCGTGGGCGGCCCGCCCCGGCGGGTGACACCGTCGTCGCCGGTCCGGCGCCGTCGGTCCGCGGTGCCGGGTGGTACCGCGGGGATCTGCATCTGCACACCGTGCACTCGGACGGCCAGCGCCATCCCGGTGAGCTGGTCGAGGCCGCGCACTCGAGCGGGCTGGACTTCATCGTGTCCACCGACCACAACACGAACTCCGCGAACCGGGTGTGGCCCGCATGCCGCACCGGTGGTCTGTTGGTGATTCCCGGCGAGGAGGTCACCACCAGGCATGGGCACTGGCTCGCGGTCGGCCTGCCGCCACACGCCTGGGTCGATTGGCGATACGCGCCGCGTGACCGGGTGTTCGGGCGTTTCGCCGCCGACGTCCGCGACGCCGGCGGCCTGGTGGTCGCCGCCCATCCGGCCGCGCCGGTGCCCGGGTCGTTGTGGGAGTTCGGTTTTGGCGAGGTGGATGCGCTCGAGGTGTGGAACGGCCGGTGGAACCTCGACGATGAAGCGTCGCTTCGCATTTGGCAGCGGCTGCTGTCCGCGGGCCGGCGCGTCGCGGCGGTCGCCGGCAGTGATTCCCACACCCACGAGCAGCCGGTGGGTGCACCGCAGACCGTCGTGCATGCGCGTGAGTTGTCGGTACCCGCGATCATCGAGGGGCTGCGCTGCGGCCGCTCGTACATCGCCCGATCACGGGCCGTCACCGTGGAGTTCACCGCGTCGAGCCCGGACGCCGCCGACGTCGCCGGCCCCGGCCAGACACTGAAGGTTCCGCCCGAGACCCCGGTCACCGTCACGGCGATGGTCACGGGAGCGCCCGGCACAACTGCCACCCTGATCACCGCGGCCGGTTGTGTGGGACGCGCGAGGGTCGGTGGGCCGGCGCGGACCATGCTGCGATGGGCACTCGACGCCGAGTCCGCGCGCTTCGCGCGGCTGGAGCTGCGCGACGCACAACGGCGTCCGCTCGGCGCGATGGTCGCGTTCACCAACCCGATCTGGCTGGCATGAGCGGGTGCGGCCGCGCGGCGGACCGCCGGCGTCGCCCTAGGTTTCGGCTGTGAGACGTTGGGCTATTCCTGAGTTTGCTGGCGGCGGCAACCGCAACAGCGGGGCAACAGCAAGGCGGGATCCAAACGAAGCTCCAACGGACTGACTATCTCCGCGCCCGGGCCACTGATGGAGTGCAGATTGCACCGGGCGGGCTTCTCGGCGACGGTCGGTACGAATTGCGCGGTGTCCTGGGCCGCGGGGCGATGGCCGAGGTGCGTGAGGGCTGGGATCGCAAGCTGGGCCGGCCCGTCGCCATCAAGCTGCTCTATCCCGGGGTGGCCGACCGGCCGGACAGCCGCTTGCGGTTCGACACCGAGGCGCGCGCGGCCGCGCGGCTGACCGGCCGGCACGTGGTGGTGGTCCACGACGTCGGCGAGCATCAGGGGTTGCCGTTCATCGTGATGGAGCGCCTGCCGGGGGTGTCGCTGGCCGACCACATCGCCCGCGGGCCGCTGCCCCCGGCGTTCGTGCACGCCGTCCTCGACGGCGTCCTGGACGCCCTGGCCGAGGCGCATCACGCCGGCATCCTGCACCGCGACGTCAAGCCGGGCAACATCCTGTTCACCGCCGCCGGTGAACCCAAGCTCGCCGATTTCGGCATCGCCAAGACCTCCGGCGCCGCCTACACCAGGGCGGGGGAGGTCGTCGGCAGCATGGCCTATCTGAGTCCCGAGCGGCTGACGTCCAAGCCGGCCACCGTCGCCGACGACCTGTATGCCGTCGGCGTGGTGGGCTACGAGGCGCTGACCGGGCGGCGGCCGTTCCCGCAGGAGGACCTGGGACCGTTGGCGCACGCGATCCTGCACGAGTCGCCGCCGCCGGTGGCGGCGCTGCGCCCGGATGTGCCACCGCCCCTTGCCGCCGCGATCGAACGGGCGATGGCGCGCGACCCGGCCTGGCGGTTCGACCAGGCCGGCGCGATGCGAGCCGCGCTCGCGGGCCGTGCCCCTGCGGCGAGGCCCACCGGCACCCGGGTGATGGAGGTGCCGGTCGCCGCGCCATTGACCTACACGTACGTGGGTGCGCCGCCGGAGCCGGCCACGCCGCGGCGCAAGTGGTGGATGGCGGCGATCGTCGCCGCGTTCGTGCTGGCCCTGCTCCTGTTGGCGATCGACCCGCCGTTCTCGGCGCCGCCGTCCACGCCGGTCAACACCACGACCACGCCAACGCCCCCGCCCACGACGACGACCACCACACCCACCACGACGACGCAGCCGCTGCCGGCGCCACAGGGGCCGCCGCCGCACCCGGGCAAACACAAGGGCGGGCACGGCGGCTGACGCTTGATGTGGGATCGGTAGCCGGCCCGCCCAACTTCAACTGCGGCCTATTCTGGTGCCCGGTGCCGCCGCACGCGTGAGCCGGCGCACGTTAGGTCGGCGGCGGATTGGGGAACCCGCCGGGCTGGACCTGTTGGACGTAGCGAAAGGACTGCCCATTGACCTCGCGGCTTGGCACCCGGTTCGGGCCCTACGAGCTGCGATCACTGATCGGGGCGGGCGCGACGGGCGAGGTCTACCGGGCACACGACACGGTGAGGGACCGGACGGTCGCGGTCAAGCTGTTGCCCGCCGCGATGTCCGCGGATCCCGGCTTCCAGCAACGGTTTCGGCGGGAATGCGCTGTTGCCGCAGGGTTGCGGGAGCCCCACGTCATCCCGATGCACGACTTCGGTGCGATTATCGGGGTTTTCTTCGTCGACATGCATCTGGTCGAGGGCGGCAGCCTCAAGGACCTGCTGCGCGAGCGGGGACCGCTGGAAGCGCCGCGGGCCGCGTCGATCGTCGCGCAGGTGGCGCGGGCGCTGGACGCCGCGCACGCCGCCGGGCTGGTGCACCTGGGTGTCCGGCCGGAACACGTGCTGCTGACTCCCGATCACTTCGCGTATCTCGTCGACTTCGGGATCGGGCACGCCGACCCGTCACGCGTCTACATGGCGCCCGAGCGGTTCACCACCGGCCGCGTCGGGCCCCAGACCGACGTGTACTCCCTGGCATGCCTGCTCTACGAGTGCCTCACCGGTCAGCCGCCGTACGAGACCGCGGACCCCGACGAGCTGAAGACGGCGCACATGCTGTCGCCGGCGCCGCGGCCCAGCATCATGCGGCGCGGCGTCGGCCGGGCCTTCGACGATGTGGTCGCCCGCGGCATGGCCAAACAGCGCACGGCGCGGTTCGGCTCCGCGGGCGAACTCGCCCGCGCGGCCAGCGAGGCCGTGTCCGAGGTGTACGAGCCGGCGGCGGTCAGCGCTGCCGCGGCGCCGCTTCGCACCCGGCCGTTCGAGGCGGTCTATCCGAATCCCGACGACACGGGGGTCACCCCGTATCCGCCTGCTGACGCGCCTCCGCCTGCACCGCCGCATCGGCCGTTTGCCGGCCGCGGCCCGCTGGTGGCGGCCGGGGCGGCGGTGGCGCTGGTGATCGTCGGGCTGATCGTGGCGCTGGTCTCGGCTCTCAGTCAGGGCGGCGCGCCGCCGCCGCGGGCGGCTCAGGCGCCATCACCCGCGCCGTCCAGCACGCCGCCGCCGAAGACGCCGGCGCTGTCGGCTCCGGTGCGGGGCGCCGACGGGTTGGGGTTCGTCGGCGAGACAGCGCGCTGCGACCCGGGGAATCCGCCGGCGGCCGTGGTGCGGACCGCCAAGTCGCTGGCCGTGGTGTGTGAAAACCTCAGCGGCAGTTACTACTACCGCGGCGAGCGGATCAGCGACGGCGCGCACATCGAGCTGTCGAACGCGGAGCGCGCGGGCGACGGGTTCGATGTCACCAATCCGTTGAACGGTGTGCGCTACGAGGTGCGCCCGGATCGGCTGCGGATCATCAGTTTCGGGCACGTCGATTCGTCGGAGCCGGTGCTGCAGTACGCCACCGCGTCCTGATCACCACAGCCGCAGCGCCCACCCGACAAGGGGACCTTGTCCTCTGGCCGTATCCCGGCTGTGGATGGAGACTCGGGTACCTGCAGGTCGTGGAGGTGCAAGGTGGCAGAGCGACGCCGGCTGGGCATCCAGGACGCCCTGTGGCTGGAGATGGACCGCCCCAACAACCTCATGGTCGTCGACACGGTGGTCTGGACGGCCGATCCGCTCGACTGGGGCCGGGTGCGTCAGGTCATCGAGGAGCGGCTCACCAACCGTTATCCCGTGTTCCGCAGCCTGGCGGTCAAGGACTCCGACGGGTCGTGGTGGTGGGAGGTCGACGAGAACTTCGACTTCGGGCAGCACGTCACGATCGTGGACCTCGAGGACCCCGACGACCGCCGCGAGTTGCAGGCACTGGTGGCTAGCCACCACACCGAAATGCTCGACCGGAAAAAGCCCCTCTGGAAAGGCATTTGGGTGAACCGCTACCGGGAGGGTAGCGCGATGATCATGCGGACGCACCACGCCGTCGCCGACGGCATGCGCATGGTCGAGCTGGCGATGAGCCTGTTCGACGCGTCGCCCGAGGGTGGGTCCATCCGCGGTCCCGATGTCGTGCAGCACGCGGCGCGGCCCCACCCGCCGGGCCGGCCGATGAAGGACCGGTTGCGGACCGCGGCGGTACGGGTGGCGGGCACGGCGCGGCGCGCGAGGTCGGTCGTCGATGAGATGCTGGACGACCCGGTCGGACGGGGGACGGACATGGCTGAAGGGGTCGTGAGGGTCGCCGTCGGATTGCCTCGAATTCTTGCGCGTGCCAACGACTTCGGTCGCTTGGCGTTGGAGAACCCGGTGGGCGCCGGCCACACGGTCACGATGTCGGCGCGGGCGACGGTGTCCGACGTCGCCGAGTCCGTCCGCTCCACCATGCGGGCGGCGGTGCCGGGCAGCGGCGCGCTGGTCGACGTGTTCTCGTCCGCGCCCGGTGACGTGGACACGGTCCGCAAACTGCTGATCGGGACTCGTAACGACTCGACCCTGTGGACGGGGGCCGCAGGCCTCGACAAGGCGGTGGCATGGTCGGAGCCGATCCCGCTGGCCAAAGTGAAGGCCGTCGCCAAGGCGAACCGGTGCACGGTCAACGACGTGCTGGTGACGTGTGTGGCCGGAGCGTTGCACGACTACCTCGAGGCCCAACACGCCCGCTGCTCCGCGGTGACCTTCATGGTGCCGGTCAACCTCAAGCCGGTCGACGTGACGCTGCCCGACAATCTCGGAAATGAATTCGCCCTCGTACAACTCGAACTGCCGACCGATGAACCCGATGCCCTGCGAGTGCTGGCCGTGGCCAAGCGGCGGATGAACCGGATCAAGCACGGCCACGAGGCGGCCGTGGCGTTTCGCCTGCAGGAGAGCATCGCCGGGTTCAACAGGCAGCTCTACGAAGCGTCGGTGGGCCTGTTCACCGACCGCACGATCGGCACGCTCACCAACGTGCCCGGCCCGCCGATGCCGGTGTACCTGGCCGGCAGCAAGGTGGAGGGCATCGTCGGGTGGGCACCCGTATCGGGCAACCAGCCCATGAGCTTCGGCATCTTTACCTACAACGGCGACGTGACCGTGGGCATCGCCTGCGACAAAACCCTTGTGCCCGAACATGAGACGATCGTCGAAGGCTTTACCGACGCCTTCGACAGGTTGCTGGCGGCGACTCCTCGGCCAGGCCCGACTGCACGAGCGCGTCGTCGATGAAGCGCTGCACCGGTCGCGAGCGGAAGAATCCGGTGTGACCGCCTGGGTACCACTGGATTTCGGGTTTGCCCCAGTGCTCCCAGAGTCGGGTGACCTGGTCGCGCGGGTGCACCAGTCGGTCGGCGAGGCCGGCGTAGATGAAGCGGCCCTCTTTCGGCACGCGTGGGGTCAGCGCCAGCGGCGAGATCATCCGGCCGAGGGGTTTGGCCGAGTCCATCGTGTGGCGCAGGGCGACGTGGCCGCTGAGGCCGGCGTGGCGGCCGACCAGGTTCACCAGGTCGACGGCCGGCACACCCAGGATCGCGCAGGTG
>NZ_LZJG01000434.1:0-741 GCF_001667785.1 Mycobacterium sp. E3247
TGGTCGGCGGGGCGGACGACTACGTGATCAAGCCGTTCGAGCTGGCCGAACTGGTGTCCCGGGTGGGCGCGGTGTTGCGCAGGCGCGGACGGCTGCCGCAAGTCGTCCAGGTCGGCGACCTGACCCTGGACGCCGACGCCGGTGTCGCCGCGCGCGCCGGTAGCCGTCTCGACCTGACCGCGACCGAGCTACGGCTGCTGGCCTTCCTCGTCGAGCAGCGCGGCCGCATCGTCAGCGCAAGCCAGATCTTGAACGCGGTCTGGGGGTACGACGCCTACGATCCCAATCTGGTCCAGGTGCACGTCAGTGGCCTGCGGCGCAAGCTCGAAGCCCACGGGCCGCGGATACTGCACACCGTGCGCGGCATCGGCTACCGGCTGCAGCCCCAGCGATCATGACGGCCGGATCGACGCGGACCCCGTCCCTGCAGCGCCGGGTGATCCTCGTGGTGGTGGCGCTGCTGGCCATGCTGCTGGTGGTGCTCGGTGTCACCGTCGACGTCAGCCTGGGCGTGCTCGCCCGGCGAAACCTGCACGATCGGCTGCTTGCCGCCGCGTCGCGCGCGGAGGCGCTGGACGCCGCGCGCACCTCGCCCGATCTGCTGGCCGCCGAACTCAACGGCGGCGGGGTGCGCGCCCTGCTGATCACCGCCAACGGCGCGACGTACGGGGATCGCGGCATCAGCCCGGACACCGTGACCGGCCCGACGGCGCCGCCGTCCCTCCCGCCCCCGCCGTTGTT
>NZ_LZJG01000435.1:0-6358 GCF_001667785.1 Mycobacterium sp. E3247
AATTGGCCACCAAGGAACAGCAGATCGCCGTCGCGGAGCGCGTATTGGCCACCCAGGGCCGCGGTGCCGGCTGGCCGTTGAGGTCCGGGGCGTCCAGGGCGGCCGGTGCGGGAACGTCACGCTGCGTCGGGCCCGACAGCGGGCCACCGCATACCGGCCACGCACCGCGGCCCTGGGTGGCCAATACGCGCTCCGCGACGGCGATCTGCTGTTCCTTGGTGGCCAATTCCGCCGACGGGGCGTACTGACCGCCGCCGTGCGCCGCCCACGTGCTGGAGCTGAACTGCACGCCACCGTGGTAACCGTTGCCGGTGTTGATCGCCCAGTTGCCGCCGGATTCGCAGCGGGCTACCTGGTCCCATTCGCCGTCGGTGGCCGCGGCCGCCTGGCCGGCGAGGGCGATGCTGCCGCCACCGAGGACCGCGCCGGTGACGGCGATCTTGGCGACGCTGATGTTTGACGTGCTGGGCTTACGGTGACGTCCACTCATAGGCCGTAAAAATTCCTCTCTCGTCACGCGCCTGCGAGGTCAGCTGTCGGGTTCGGGTTGGAGAGGCCACCCGGCCGTCATCGAATTCAGCGAGCATCCGCTGTGAAACGACGTCGGCTTCACCCCAAGGGGCCGCATGCGGCCCCGATCCGATCACGGTGGACCGGTGGGTCCCCCGTCTCCATCCATGTTGGTCGGTGGGCCCCTGCCTATTGGATGGAGCTCGGCGCGATAGGAGGGGAGGTTCACCAATTCGGTTGTCTTGGCGAGCCTTCGGAGAAAGGTAGCGGTTTCTGTTGGTCCCGTCACGTTCTGCGCAACCGCGCGTTTCCCTCTCGGCCATCTGCGAAAACATCCGCACCATGTGGCATTCGCGCAGGTCATAGCACCCGATATCGGAGCGTGATTACGCCGTTATCGTTCCGTTACGTGAGATATTTCACAGTTTCAGCCGCCGGCGAAGGGGGGTAGAACGTCGATCGTGTTTCCGGTGCGTAACGGTGCGGTCTCGTCGCGGACGGCGACCCCGTCGCACAGGTAGGAACACCTGTCCAACACCGTGGCGAGGCGGGAGCCCCGCACGGCGAGGCGCTCGACCAGCTCGGCCACCGTGGTGCCGGGGCGCACCACCACCGTCTCCGACTCGGCCCCCGCCGCCGCCCGCGCGGCCGCGAAGTAGCGCACCGTCACCTGAATCCCGTCTTGCTGGACGGACGCTTGACCCATGGGGCTAGCCACCGATCGCGCTCATCGGACGGTCGGGCTGGATGAAGCTCGGATCGTTGATGCCGTGACCCGCGGGCTTGCCCCACATCGCGATCCGCCACGCCGTTTCGATCGCGTCGTCGGAGGCGCCGGTGCGCAGCAGGGTCCGAAGATCGGTCTCCTCGGCGGAAAACAGGCAGCTGCGGACTTGGCCATCGGCCGTCAGGCGGGTGCGATCACAGGCCGAACAGAAAGCGTGGGAGACCGACGCGATGACACCGAACTTGCCGCTCGGCGTCCCCGGGCCGGTGTCGACCAGCCAGAGCTCGGCGGGCGCCGACCCGCGCGGCGCCGGGTCGGGACGTAGCCGGAAGTGGGGCCGCAGCGTGTCAAGCACGTCGTCGGCGCTCAATGCGGCGCCACGGCGCCATTGGTGCCCGGCGTCCAGTGGCATCTGCTCGATGACCCGCAACTGGTGGCCGCGCTCGAGGCAGAACCGCAGCAATTCGACGACGTCCTCCCGCCCGGTGACGGGGTCGAGGACGGCGTTCACCTTCACCGGCGTCAGGCCGGCGTCATGGGCGGCCGCCAGGCCGGCGAGCACGTCCTCGAGTCGGTCCCGGCGGGTGATCGCCGCGAAGTGCTCGCGATCGACGCTGTCCATCGACACATTGACCCGGTTCAGGCCCGCCCGGGCGAGGCCCGCGGCCCGTCGCGCCAGCCCGACGCCATTGGTGGTCAGCGAGATCTCCGGGCGCGGCCGCAGGCCGGCCGCCGCGGCGACCACCTCTTCGAGGTGCCGCGCCAACAGGGGCTCGCCGCCGGTGAACCGCACGCTGGTGACGCCCAGCCGGGTGACGGCGATGTGCATCAGCCGCGCCAGCTCGTCGGGCCGCAACAGCTGCTCGCCGGGCAGCCAATCCAGCCCCTCGGCCGGCATGCAGTAGTTGCACCGCAGGTTGCAGCGGTCGGTCAGCGAGACGCGCAGATCGGTGGCGACTCGGCCGTAGGTGTCCACCAACGGACCCGTGGTCGGCGCGTCCGCGGCGGTGCCGTCGGCACGGCCCGGCACCCTCGGGAGACCCAGCGCGGTGAGCGTCATGCGGCCACCGCCAGGTAGTGAAACGGTGAACTGACCGGAACGATCTCCTTGCCCAGGGGCATCAACGACACCGGGATCAGCTTGAGGTTGGCCAGCGCCAGTGGAATGCCGACGATGGTGATCGCCATCGCCAGCGCACTGAGCAGGTGGCCGATCGCCAGCCAGATCCCGAACAACAGCACCCAGATGACGTTCCCGATGAGGGCACCCGTCCCGGCGGTCGGCTTGTCGACGATGGTGCGGCCGAACGGCCACAACGCGTAGGAGGCGATGCGCAGAGACGCAAAACCGAACGGGATCGTGATGATGAGCACGAAGCTGAGGAGCGCCGCGGCCAGATACCCGACGGCCATCCACAGGCCGCCGAACACGAGCCAGATGATGTTCAGGATCAGGCGCATATCTCCTCCACCGTTGACGCCCAGCCTACCGAGTGGGGGAGAACGGGGGTGCTCGCCAGGGAAGCGTCCGAGTAGGATCTACAGACCAAACGGCGTCCTGCGCAGGCGGGACGCTTATTCTGTTGGCCATTCTATTGATCCGTTAGACAAGCAGGTGAGACCAGTGCCGACCGGCAAGGTTAAGTGGTACGACGCCGACAAGGGGTTTGGCTTCCTGTCGCAGGAGGACGGCGAAGACGTGTACGTCCGCTCGTCGGCGTTGCCCGCTGGGGTCGAGGCGCTCAAAGCGGGCCAGCGTGTGGAGTTCGGCATCGCCTCCGGGCGGCGCGGCCCCCAGGCGCTGAGCCTCAAGCTGATTGAGCCGCCGCCCAGCCTCACCAAGGCTCAGGGCCGCCGCGAGGTGCCCGCCGAGCACAGGCACAGCCCCGACGAACTGCACGGCATGGTCGAGGACATGATCACGCTGCTGGAGGGCGCCGTACAGCCCGAGTTGCGCAAGGGTCGCTATCCGGACCGTAAGACGGCCCGACGGGTGTCCGAGGTCGTTCGGGCCGTCGCCCGCGAGCTCGACGCCTAGCTCCTCGCGCACGCCCGGCGGCGACCGTCGGGGACGACCGGCCGTCGCCGGCCTGGGGCAGAATTGTCCCCATGGCCGCCTACGTCGCCGGAAAAGGTGACTTCAACCGCGACACCAACTACATCACCACCCGGGTCACCGCCGACGGACGCGACGGGTATCCGGTGGAGCCCGGCCGGTACCGGCTCATCGTCGCCCGCGCTTGCCCGTGGGCGAACCGCGCCATCATCGTCCGCCGCTTGCTCGGCTTGGAAAGCGCTCTCTCCATTGGGTTTTGCGGACCCACCCACGACGAACGCAGCTGGACGTTCGACCTCGATCCCGGCGGCGTCGACCCCGTGCTGCAAATCCCGCGGCTACAGGACGCGTACTTCAAGCGCTTCCCCGACTATCCGAAGGGCATCACCGTTCCGGCGATCGTCGACATCCCGTCCGGCGCGGTGGTCACCAACGACTTCGCACAGATCACGCTGGATTTCTCGACGGAATGGACCGCCTACCAACGCGACGGCGCACCGGAGCTCTACCCCGAACGGCTGCGCGACGAGATCGACGAGGTGAACAAGCGCGTCTACACCGAGATCAACAACGGCGTGTACCGATGCGGCTTCGCCGGATCGCAAGAGGCCTACGACGCGGCCTACGACCGGCTGTTCGCCGCGCTGGATTGGGTGAGCGACCGCCTGACCGGCCAGCGATATCTGGTGGGCGACACCATAACCGAGGCCGACGTGCGGTTGTTCACCACGCTGGCCCGGTTTGATCCGGTCTATCACGGACATTTCAAGTGCAACCGCAGCAAGCTGAGCGAGCTGCCGGTGTTGTGGGCGTATGCGCGCGACCTGTTCCAGACGTCGGGGTTCGGTGACACCGTCGACTTCGTCCAGATCAAGCAGCACTATTACATCGTGCACGCCGACATCAACCCCACCGGCATTGTGCCCAAGGGGCCGGACCTGACGGGCTGGCTGTCTCCGCATGGCCGGGATTCCTTGGGCGGCAGGCCATTCGGCGATGGGACCCCGCCCGGGCCGCCCGTCGAAGGGGAGCGGGTGCCCGCCGGGCACGGGGCCTGATCAACTCGACGCTCGGCGACCAGGGCCGGTCAGGGTCACGAATACGTCAGTCGCACTGACCATTCCGCGTGCGGGACATCGCGCAGTTCGCCGGCTGGGTCCATCACCAGCGTCAGCAACTGCACGACGATCCCGACCACGCGCCCACGGTGTGGGTCGACAGGGGGGATGGTGACCGCGAACCGCGTGTTCGGGCGAAAGATGGTGCTGGTGGTGTTGGTCGGGTCCTCGTACACCTGCAAGAGCCGCCACGGCGCCCGGTAGATCGCGTCGGGCACCGAGAGCTGTACGGGATAGCGCTCGCTGACCTTCAGTTCGCCCTGGGTTTGCGGGGTGTCACAGTCGTCGAGGTTGAGCACGTTGCAGTACAGATAGGGCCCCACCCTGGCGAGGTGGCCGTGCGAATAGGCGCTGATCTCCGGGCGCTGCGGACCCGATGGGCGCACCAGCAGCCAGGTGCCGACGCCGACGGCCGCACACAACACAGTCATCACGCCGGCGAGCAGCACGGCCACACCGCGTTTCACTCGGGCACCACCGCCGGGCTGCCGCGCCGCGCGCCCTCCTGCTCGACCATGACGGGCCGGTTGCCGCCGAGCCCGGGGATCAGCGAATTCCCTTGAAAGCTGACGAGTGTCTGCGCCAACCCGAGGATGAGCAGCGCCGTGACGACGGTGAAGCCGATCCACAGCTCGGTGTAGACCAAGACGCCCACCGCGCCACCCAGCACCCAGGCCAGCTGCAGGGTCGACTCCGAACGCCCGAATCCCGAGGCCCGCGACTCCTCGGGCAAGTCGTTCTGCAACGAGGCGTCCAGCGAGGCCTTTGCGATCGCGCTGGAGCCCGACGTGACCAGGGTGGCGAGTACGGCCGCCGCCAGGGTGCCCGCCACCGAGGCCGCCAGCGCGACCGCCGAGACCGCCAGCGTGCAGCGCACCACCAACACGGCCGGCCGGCCCAGTTGCAGGCGCGCGGCCGCGAAGTTGCCGGCGAAATTACCGATGCCGGCCGCCGCGCCGATCATCCCGAGCATGCCCAGCTGGACCCAGCCGTTGGCCTGGTGCGCCTTGGCGACAAACGCCGGGTACAAGAACAGGAAGCCGACCATGACCTTGATGGTGCAGTTGCCCCACAATGACGTAATGATGTTGCGGCCCAGCGGTTGTCGAAGCGTCCCGCCGACCTTTTTGACCTCGTCGGGCCAGCGTCGCCGTTGCGGCTCGCTGTCCTGGCGGTAGCTCAGGGTGGCCGGCACCTCGCCCGCCGTCACCTCGACCCAGCGCGGGATCCGCATGGACAGCAAGGCGCCCGCGATCGTGACCGCGATGACGACGAACAGCGCGCCGGGCAACTTGAACAGGTGAGTGCAGGCGAACTCGACGCCGGCCGCGACGGCACCGCCGGCGATGGTGCCGCCGAGGAGGCCGAAGACGGTCAGCCGGGAGTTCACCCGCACCAGGTCGATCGTCGGCGGCATGACCCGCGGGGTCACCGCGCTGCGCAGCACGCTGAACGATTTGGAGAACACCATCATGGCCAGCGCGCAAGGGTAGAGCACCCACGACGGGTAGCTGCCGGTGGCACCGTCGTAGTTCATGATCAGCACCAGCGCCAACGCGGTGCGCAGGGCGAACGACGCGGCGAGTGCGACGCGCCGGCCGTGCTGCAGCCGGTCCAGCGCCGGGCCGATGAGCGGCGCGATGACCGCGAACGGCGCGATGGTGATCAGCAGATACAACGCGACCCGGCCCTTGCTCTCCCCGGTGGCCGCCGCGAAGAACAGGGTGTTTGCCAGCGCCACCGCCATCGCGGCGTCCACCGCGAAGTTGGCCACCACCGGCCACGTCAACGCGGTCAGACCGGACTTGTCGGCGCCGTCGGCGGTGGCGGCGCGTTGCACCATCCAGTACATCCGCGAACCCATCTCACGGCTGCGCAGCGCGGCGGCGCGGGTGACGGTGATCCGCTCACCGGTCGGCGTACCGCGCGGCGGTGTGCTGTCGCGGC
>NZ_LZJG01000436.1:0-785 GCF_001667785.1 Mycobacterium sp. E3247
TGGGCGACGTGAGCCAATTTGCTGAGGCGGGCATTTCGCTCTTGGAAACCTTCGACGAGGACTGCCGCGCCGCAGGGGTGCAGTGGACCTTGGTCGCGAGCCCCGCGGTCGCCGAATCATTGGGTGACGGCGCCACCTGCTCGGTGCACGAAGCGCTGCACGACGTGGCCGACGCCATCGCGAGGCGGCGCCGGATGGCCCTGTCGCTGGTCAGGACGTCTTGACGCGGCGATCACGACGCCACCTGGCGATTCCGACCACCGCCAGCACCCCCGCGCTCGTCAGCAGCAGCAGGGTCAGCAAGAGCAGCTGAGGGTCATACACGACCGACGTGGTGAACGGCTGCCCGTCGGCGATGGGCGCCACCCCCACCGTGTGATGGGACCGCGACCAGCTCACCCCCGCGCCGATCAGCGCCGCGCAGGCCAGGACCAGTTCCAACAGGGCCCGGGAGCTCCGGTAGCGCGCGCTCACGGTGCGGCTCCGCCGTCGTCGTCACCTTCGGAGTCGGTGACATCGGCGGGTTCGACCCGCTCCTGAACCAGCGGGGTAAGCGCGGCGCGGAGCTCACGGTGCCGGCGCGCCCAGGCCTGGGCGTAGCGATCCCCGGTCAGCTTGAGGCCGATGCCGATCCGGCCGCGGGGCACCCCGACCAATTCGCCGAGCGCCCGCGCCGACTGCCACCGCGCCAGCTCCTTGCCGGACGCTTCGTGGTGCTCGGGTTCGGGATACACCCGCAGGATCTCGCGCACCAGGATCGTTTCGGTGCCCTGGCGCAGGGCGTC
>NZ_LZJG01000437.1:0-619 GCF_001667785.1 Mycobacterium sp. E3247
AGCACCGCCTCGATCCGGTCGACGGCGGTCCCCGGGCGCGCGGCGGCCGCGCGCAGCCGCGGCAACGCGACGTCGGTCCGCGCCGCTATCGCGGCGTTGATCAGCTCCGCCTTGTTCGGAAAGTAGTTGTAGAGGCTGGCGCTGGTGACGTTCGCGGCCCGGGCGATCTCACGGATGGTGGCGCCCGCGTACCCGAATTCGGCCACGCAGCGCATGGTGGCAACGACGATCCGCTGCCGCGTCTCCTCGCCGCTGGCGCCGACCGGACGTCCCCGTTGCGCCCGCGTCACCATGCTGTCCTCACTCGCGCGTCCCGTCCGCCGGCTCCCGGTCCCCGACACGGTCGAATATAATCGAGTGATCGATTAGTTCCGGCTTCGCCGCGGAGGTGCGTAGTGCGTGATGGACGGAGCTGCGGCGGGCTTCCCGCCGCATGAGCGTCACGCCGCCGCAATTGGGTCGGCCGGTGGGTGCCGACGGTGAGCAGACCCGGGCCCGCATCATCACCGCCGCGATGCGATGTGTGGCCGAGAATGGCTATTCGCGCACCACGATTCGCGAGATCGCCCGGGCGGCCGACGTCACCAGCGGCAGCCTGTACCACTACTTCCCGAACAAG
>NZ_LZJG01000438.1:0-7927 GCF_001667785.1 Mycobacterium sp. E3247
TGCGCCAAGAAGAGATCTGGTGCCAGCTGTTCTCCGAACCCGAGGCCGGCTCCGACGCGGCGTCGATCAAGACCCGCGCCACCCGGGTGGACGGCGGCTGGCAGATCAACGGGCAGAAGGTCTGGACCAGCGGAGCCCAGTACTGCGCGCGCGGCCTGGCCACCGTGCGCACCGACCCCGAAGCCCCCAAGCACGCCGGCATCACGACCGTCATCATCGACATGAAGGGCCCCGGCGTCGAGGTGCGGCCGTTGCGGCAGATCACCGGCGGCTCGGAATTCAACGAGGTGTTCTTCAACGACGTGTTCGTTCCCGACGAGGACGTCGTGGGGGCGCCCAACTCGGGATGGACGGTGGCCCGCGCCACGCTGGGCAACGAGCGGGTCAGCATCGGCGGCAGCGGGTCCTTCTACGAGGGGCTGGCGCCCACCCTGGTGCAACTCGCTCAGCAGCAGTCAGATCGCTTGGCGGGGGCGCCCGTTCGAATCGGATCCTTCCTCGCCGACGATCACGCGTTGCGGCTGCTGAACCTGCGCCGCGCCGCCCGCAGCGTCGAGGGCGCGGGGCCGGGTCCGGAAGGCAACATCACCAAGCTGAAGCTGGCCGAACACATGGTGGACGGCGCCGCCATCTGGGCGGCGCTGGCCGGCCCGGAGGTCGCGCTGATGGACGGGCCCGGCGCGATCGTGGGCCGGCTGGCGATGGGAGCCCGCGGCATGGCGATCGCCGGCGGCACCTCGGAGGTCACCCGCAACCAGATCGCCGAGCGGATCCTCGGCATGCCGCGCGACCCGCTGATCAACTAGCCGTTCGGTGCCCCTGCGCGAGCGACCGTGTCTGTACAGCGACACGCCGCAAAACCCGGTAATTTGCGGCGCTCGCGCGAAAGGGAAGCGGGATCAGACGGGGGCGAACAACGGGGCTCCGCCGCTGCCCTTCTCCGGCAGGATCTCGACGGGCATGCCGCAGGTGACCGACTCGGGTTCGCAGCCAACGACATTCGCGGCCACCCGCAGGCCTTCCTGCTCGGCGAGTTCGACGATGGCGATCACGTACGGGACGGGAATCTCCGGGTTGTACGGGTGGTGGTTGACGGTGTAGGTGAACACCGTCCCGCGTCCGGATACCGGCCGCGCGACCAGCGGGCGGCCGCAGGCGCGGCACTTCCCGGTCGCCGGATGCACCCAGCGCGCGCAATCGTCGCAATATTCGATGAGCAGCGGCGCGTCCGGCACGACGAATACAGTACACTCAATTGGTTCGACGCATGGTCTGACGGGCGGTGTGCATGACGCATTTCGAGAAGGACGCGATCCTGTCCGGTATCGGCATCTCGCGGATAGGCCGTCGCACCGGCATCGCGGGCCTGGACCTGACCATGGAAGCGGTGCGGTCCGCCATCGACGACGCCGGATTGGCCCCTTCCGACATCGACGGCATCGCGACGCTGGGCGACACCCCCGCCGAAGACGTGAACGCCCAACTGCGGATCGAGGCGGCCGACTGCGGGTCCGGGTTCGGCACCGGCGGCCTGCTCAGCCCGGTGATGTCGGCGTGCCGCGCGGTCGCCGAGCGCCGCGCCCGCCACGTGCTGGTGTACCGGACCATCCAGATGCTCGGCGGCACGGTCCCGGTGAAGCCGCAGGAGAACGCGCCCGCGCCGCCACTCGCGCGGATGTTCGAGACGCCGGAGGGCGCCGAACGTCCCGCCGTCGGCGCGATGGACGACGTCAACGACCTGGTCGCGGCCAACGCCTACTCGGCGGCCAATTGGTTGGCGCTCAACTGCCGACGCCACATGGAGCTCTACGGGACTACCAAACAACAGCTGGGCTGGGTGGCCCTCAACGGCAGGCGCAACGCCGCGTTGAATCCGCGCGCCGTATACCGCGAT
Source organism: Mycobacterium sp. E3247 (assembly GCF_001667785.1). Classification (NCBI taxonomy): domain Bacteria; kingdom Bacillati; phylum Actinomycetota; class Actinomycetes; order Mycobacteriales; family Mycobacteriaceae; genus Mycobacterium; species Mycobacterium sp. E3247. The sequence goes on from NZ_LZJG01000438.1 coordinate 1,895, forward strand.
CCGATGACCATGGCCGACTACTTGAGCGCGCGGCCGGTCTCCACCCCGTTCGGGCTGCTGGACTGCGATGTTCCGATCGACGGCTCGATCGCCGTGGTGGTCTCGCATGCGGAGTACGCGCGTGACTGCCCGCACCGCCCGGTGGCGGTGGAGGCGATCGGCGGCGCCGACGGCGCCGGGGGCTGGTTCCATCGGGCCGACTATCCGAAGATGGCGATGTCGGACGCGGCGGCCCAAATGTGGTCGCGCACCGACCTCAAGCCGTCCGATCTCAAGGTCGCCGAGCTCTACGACGGGTTCACCTACCTCACCCTCGCATGGCTGGAGGCGCTGGGCATCTGCGGCGACGGCGAGGCCGGGCCTTACGTCGAGGGCGGCGCGCGGATCGCCCGCGACGGAGCGCTTCCCCTGAACACCTACGGCGGCCAACTGTCCGCCGGGCGCATGCACGGCTACTGGGCGCTGCACGAGGGATGCCTGCAGCTGCGCGGCGAGGCGGGGCAGCGGCAGGTGTCGCAGCGCCCGGACGTCGGCGTGGTGTCCGTGGGGGGCGGGCCCGTCGCCGGCTGCATGCTGCTCACATGCTGAAAGCCCTTGCGCGAGAGCATCGTCGGGCCTGACATGAGTACCGGCCACGAGAGCAAACTGGCCGCCAAGATCGCGCGGGACCTCGAGGCGGAGATCGTCCGCCGCGGCTGGGCCACCGGCGAATCCCTGGGATCCGAACACGCCCTGCAGGAACGCTTCGGGGTGAGTCGCTCGGTGCTGCGCGAAGCAGTCCGCCTCGTCGAACACCATCAGGTCGCCCGGATGCGCCGCGGGCCGGGCGGCGGGCTGATCATCTGCGAACCCGACGCCGGCCCCGCAACCCGCGCCGTCGTCATCTACCTCGAACACCTCGGCACGACCCTGGGCGACCTGCTCAACGCGCGCCTGGTGCTCGAACCGTTGGCGGCTTCGCTGGCCGCCGAATGCATCGACGAAGCGGGTATCGCGCGGCTGCGGGCGGTGTTGGCGGGCGAACGAGAGTGGAGACCCGGGCTGCCGGCGCCGCGGGACGAGTTCCACATCGCCCTGGCGGAGCAATCGAAAAACCCTGTCCTGCAACTGTTTATCGACGTCCTGATGCGGCTCACCACCCGATACGCCCTACAGTCGCGGACGGACACGGCCGGCGAGGCCGTCGAGGCGCTCGACCGGATGCACGTCGACCACGCCGAGATCGTCGCAGCCGTTACTTCCGGCGACTCGGCGCAGGCCAAGACACTGAGCGAACGACACATCGAGGCCGTGACCGCCTGGCTGCAGCGCCATCACCCGGGCAGCACGGGCCGACGGCGTAAGCCACGCCGGCTCACCGCCGAGGCGCCCCGCGGCAAGCTCGCCGAGATGCTGGCCGCCACGATCGGTGACGACATCGCGGCGGGCGGCTGGCAGGTCGGTTCGGTCTTCGGCGCCGAGGCTGAGCTGCTGGAGCGCTACCGGGTGAGCCGCGCCGTGCTCCGCGAAGCGGTGAGGCTGCTCGAGTACCACTCGGTTGCGCACATGCGCCGGGGGCCGGGCGGTGGGCTCGTCGTCGCCAAACCCCAGGCGCAGGCCAGCATCGACACCATCGCCTTGTACCTGCAGTACCGCGATCCGAGCCGCGAAGACTTGCGTTGCGTCCGGGATGCGATCGAGATCGACAACGTCGCCAAGGTCGTCAAGCGGCGCGGCGAACCCGAGGTGGCCGCCTTCCTGGCCGCCCATCGGTCCGAGGTCGGCGAAACGTCCGGTGATGTGGGCGACGCCGCCGTCGAGGAATTCCGGTTCCACGTCGGACTGGCGCAGCTGGCCGGCAACACGCTGCTCGACCTGTTCCTGCGCATCATCGTCGAGTTGTTCCGCCGACACTGGTCGAGCACCGGGCAGGCCCCGCCGACCTGGGCGGACGTCCTGGCCGTCCACCACGCTCACCTGCGGATCGCGGACGCCATCGAGGCGGGCGACGACAGCCTGGCCCGCTATCGCGTGCGCCGTCATCTGGACGCCGCCGCCTCGTGGTGGCTCTAGCAAGTACTGAGTTCGCAGATGTGATCTGCAGCGCGGTATAGCGGAGCCCCGCCGCGGGTACTGGGAGGGAGAAGGCATACGGCCGGTCCAGCAGGGGGTTGGCGTTAGTGATCGAGAGTGAGCATGCTGGAGTGACGGCGGGCACAGGGATCGGGAAGCTAGGCTTCGTCCACTCCGCGCTCATCTACCAATCCCAGCAGGAGTATTTGGATTTCGTGACCCGCTTCGTGCGGGAAGGGTTGGACCTCGACGAGGCCGTGCTCATCGCGGTCCCGGCCGACATGTTGGCGTCGCTACACGACGCGCTGAGCGCGGGCGGCACGGCGCCGGACGCTCTGCGCATGGTGGACATCACCGAGGTCGCCCGCAACCCGACCCGCCTCATGGCGATGGAGGGTTCCTTCGTCGACGACCACCCCGACCGGCGCGTGCGAATCGTCAGCCAACTCGCCTGGCCGGGCCGCAGCGACGAGGAACTGGTTGCCTGCGTGGAGCACGAGGCGCTGGTCAACGGGGCCATGGACGGCTACCAGGTGACCGGATTGTGCCTCTACGACGGCAGCCGGCTCCCCGACGACGTGCTGGTGGACGCCCGCGCCACCCACCCCCTGCTGTGGGGGGGTGGCGAACTCCAACGCAGCGCCGACTACGCGCCCGATGCCGCCTTGCAGCGCTGCAACCGCCCACTACCCGCTAATCCGGGGGCTGTCACCTACGTGGTCAGGAAGTCGGCGGACCTCAGCCCGGCGCGCTCCTTCGCGGTCGACTACGCCGGCTGGGTCGGGTTGTCCCGGGACGCGATCGAGGACCTGCAGTTGGTGGCCACCGAGCTGGCCAGCAACAGCCTGATGTACACCGACGGCGCCTGCCAACTGGCTTTCTGGCGCGACGACGAGTACCTGGTGTGCGAGGCGCGCGACACCGGATGCTTCGAGGATCCGCTGGTGGGCCGCCTGGACCCTGGGCCGTGCGGCCCCGCCAGTCGCGGGTTGTATCTGGTCAACGCCATCTCGGACCTGGTCCGCACGCACACCACGGCCAGCGGTACGACGATCCAGGCGTACCTGCGGTTCGAGCCGTCGTCCGGCCCGACGGGCTGAACGCCAAGCAACCCCCGATCCAGGCGTACCTGCGGTTCGAGCCGTCGTCCGGCCCGACGGGCTGAACGCCAAGCAACCCCCGGGAAACCCGTCCCCCACGCAGCGGTCCCGGGGGTTGCTCGTCGCTTCAGCTAGACGCAGATGCCAAGCGCGCTGACTATGCAGCCGCCGCCGGCTGCCCCGCCGCCAACGAGCCCGCCGCTTCCGGCGGCCGATGAAGCACATCCTGTCGGTACTACTAACACCGTGATAAGGCCTGCGGCCGCTGCGGCAGCTTTCAGGGTTTTCATGGTGCGGTTCGCCTTCATGATGAGCCTTCTTTCATCAATCCTTCGAGGGGGTTAATTGCACAGCCGTTGAAGAGCGGTGCTTCCGCTTCATACCCGCTGTTCGCCATGAGTAAACCAAAATTTTCGATTAATTTCGAAACGGGTGGGCGCGATATGCCGCTCGGTCGAAACTTGCACGTCAGGCGGGTAAGCGGCTAATGTCGTCGCTCGTGCGTCTTCTCGAACGTGCCTTCACGAAGGCCGTAGTAGCTAGCACCCGCAGCGGGGTCTGACCCAGACCGACCCCCCGCTGTGGGTCGGAAGCTGCTGCCGTCGGTCACTCCTTCGACCGAAGAAGACCGGCACCATGACTCTTCCCGAAGCTTTCCCCGATCTCGATTTCGACACCGACCCGGCCAGCCCGTGCCTCGCGACCGAGTGGTTCGCCCGGCGATTCGACGCCCCGCTACCGAGCGGTCTGCGTGAGCTGGCGGCCGCGATGTCCTGGGAGCGGTTCGTCGCGACGTACGGCCAGACGGCCGGCCCCGTCCGCCTGCGCAACTGGGCGTGCACCGACGGCCACGGACGGCTGGGCCCGCAGGTCCGCACCTTCGAGGCCATGATCGCCGTGGGGGAGCGCATCAGCGTGTCGACCGCGGCGGCCGGCGGTCCAATCGCGGCGCTGAGCGCGATGCTGCACGAGCGCGGCGTTCCGGTGGAGATTCTCCGGTTCCATCAGCTGCGTTCCGCGGAGCACACCGCCACGTTCGTCCGCGGCGGCAACGGCGCCCGCGTCGAATGGGCGATGGGCTGGGCGGAGGATCCGACCCAGTCGGCGCTGCGCGCGGTGATCGCGTGCGCCAACCGGCTGATCGCCTGACGCGTGTCGGCTAGAGCGAGCGCAGCACGATCGGCATGCCGTCCATCGGTATCGGCATGCCGCCGTAGTCCCAGTGCGGCTGATAGCCGGGCCGGGCCAGCTCCAGCCGGTAGCGGCGCAGCAGCCGATGCACGACGGTCTTGACTTCGAGCTGACCGAACACCATGCCGATGCACTTGTGCGCGCCGCCGCCGAACGGCGCGAAGGCGTACCGATGCTTCTTGTGCTCGGAGCGTGGCTCGGCGAAGCGTTCGGGGTCGAATTTGTCTGGGTCCGTCCACAATTCGGGCAGGCGGTGGTTCATGCCGGGCCAGATCGTGATGTTGGTGCCGGCCGGGATGTAGTGGCCGAGCAGCTCGGTGTCGCGGACGGCCTGCCGCATGTTGAACGGCAGCGGCGTCACCATGCGCAGCGACTCGTTCATGATCAGTTCGAGCGTTTCCAGCTTCTCCAGCGCCTCGATGTCCAGCGGCCCGTCCCCGAGCCGGGCGGACTCCTCGCGCGCCCGCTCCTGCCACTCCGGGTTGGCGGCCATGTTGTAGACCATCGTCGTCGTCGTCGACGTCGACGTGTCGTGGGCGGCCATCATCAAGAAGATCATGTGGTTGACGATGTCGGAGTCGGTGAAGCTGTTGCCGTCCTCGTCCTCGGTGTGGCACAGAACCGTGAGCATGTCGTTGCCGGTGGCCTGGCGCCGCTCCTTGACCCGCTCGGCGAAGTACTCCTCGAGCAGCGTGCGGGCCTTGAGCCCGCGCCACCACTTGAACGGCGGAACCGGCTGCCGGATGATCGCGCCGCCCGCCCGCGTCGTGATCGTGAACGCCTGATTGACCTTCGTGACCAGGTCGTGGTCGGTGCCCGGCTCGTGGCCCATGAACACCAGGGAGGCGACGTCCAGGGTGAGTTCCTTCATCGCCGGGTGGAACAGAAAACGTGCGTCGTTGGTCGGCCAGTTGGCGACGATGTCGCTCGCCACGCGGTCGATGTGCTCGACGTAGCCGGTCAGCCGGCTGCGGGTGAAGGCTTCCTGCATGATGCGCCGGTGGTACATGTGCTCGTCAAAGTCCAACATCATCAGGCCGCGGTTGAAGAACGGCCCGATCACCGGGTGCCAGCCCTTCTGCGAGAAGTCCTTGTTCTTGTTCGAGAACACGGCCTGGGTGGCGTCGGGCCCGAGCGCGGTGACCGCCGGCATGATCGGTGAGTCGAGGAAGTGCAGGGGGCCCCGGGTGCGATACAGGTGCATCGCGTAATCCGGCCCGCCACGGAACATCTCGATGATGTGCCCAAGGATCGGCAGGCCGGCGTCGCCCAACACGGGCTTGAGGCCGCTACCGGCGGGCGGTTCGGCCAGGACCTTGGTTTCCCAGTCGTGGGCGAGCAGGCGTTTTTCGACCGCACCCATCCCCGGGATGGTGTTGAGCGTCGGGGTGAACCGGCGCCGAGCCTGGTCCAGCAGGTACTGCGGGGTGCTGATCGTGGCGGTCATGAACGCTCCTTTGCGTGCCCTCCGAGGTGACAGCCGTCACTGTCTTATAACCTTCGGAAAAAACTTGACGGCTGTCAAGTTTGCTTTTTGACCGGCGTGGTGCAAGGTCAGGGAATGAGCAGCCACCCCGCCACCGGCGAGCCGGGCGGGCAACGACGCGGCGACAAGCAGCGCCAGGCGATCCTGCAGGCGGTGCGGGAACTGCTGCAGGAGAAGCCATTCGCGGAGCTGTCGGTCAGCACG
>NZ_LZJG01000439.1:0-630 GCF_001667785.1 Mycobacterium sp. E3247
AGGTATGCGGCGGCGGGGATTCGGGCGATCGATTTGACCCCGGCGGCGGTGGGCCCGGCGGTGATCCCGCCGGCGAACCTGCGCCAGCATCTGGACGCGCCGAACGTCAACATGATCACCTGCGGGGGGCAGGCGACCATCCCCATCGTCTACGCGGTGAGCCGTGTGGTGGAGGTGCCGTATGCCGAGATCGTGGCGTCGGTGTCCTCGGTGTCGGCGGGTCCGGGGACGCGGGCCAACATCGATGAGTTCACCAAGACCACCAGCCGGGGCGTGGAAACCATCGGCGGCGCCCAGCGCGGCAAGGCGATCATCATCTTGAATCCGGCCGATCCGCCGATGATCATGCGCGACACCATCTTCTGCGCGATTCCCGAGGACGCCGACCGCGACGCGATCGCCCAGTCGATTCACGATGTGGTGGCCGAGGTGCAGACCTATGTGCCCGGCTATCGGCTGCTCAACGAGCCGCAGTTCGACGAGCCGTCGCTGCACTCCGGCGGGCAGGCGGTGGTGACCACGTTCGTCGAGGTGGAGGGCGCCGGGGATTACCTGCCCCCCTATGCGGGCAACCTGGACATCATGACCGCCGCGGCGACCAAGGTCGGCGAGGAGATCGCCAAGGAATCC
>NZ_LZJG01000440.1:0-13263 GCF_001667785.1 Mycobacterium sp. E3247
CGGCGACCGCGCTCATGGCTGTCGAAAGCTTGCGTCGGCGTCGGTTCGGCACGGAAGTCTCCTCAATCTGGACAACTCAATCTCAACTTGTTGTGTCGGTGTGGTCCGCCGTCCTTTGTCTTTCCTGGCGAGATCCACACAGAGTCGATGGTACGAGTGGGATTGCTGTGACTAGAGTGGTGATATTGAATTGTGAGGCAATTGCGCCCCCGACCGTGATCGCCGGGGCCGTAGCCTCCCGGCGCCGCGTCATCGGCCCGAACGCGGATTGCTGGCCTCGCCAAATGGGTTAGGCCCACGCGGTCGGATACCCTAAGCAACCGATGACCGCTCGTTTCGACCTCCTCGTCGTCGGCTCTGGATTTTTCGGCCTGACCATTGCCGAGCGCGTGGCTACCCAACTGGGTAAGCGCGTGCTCGTCGTGGAACGCCGTCCGCACATCGGTGGCAACGCCTATTCGGAGGCCGAGCCGCAGACGGGCATCGAGGTCCACAAATACGGCGCCCACCTGTTCCACACCTCTAACAAGAGGGTCTGGGACTACGTGCGGCAGTTCACCGACTTCACCGACTACCGGCACCGGGTGTTCGCCATGCACAACGGGCAGGCGTATCAATTCCCGATGGGCCTGGGGCTGGTGTCGCAGTTCTTCGGCAGGTACTTCTCCCCGGACGAAGCCCGTCGGCTGATCGCCGAGCAGGCCGCCGAGATCAAGACCGAGGACGCGCAGAACCTCGAGGAGAAGGCGATCTCGCTGATCGGCCGGCCGTTGTACGAGGCATTCGTCAAGGGCTACACCGCCAAGCAATGGCAGACCGATCCCAAGGAACTGCCGGCCGCCAACATCACCCGCCTCCCCGTGCGGTACACCTTCGACAACCGGTACTTCAGCGACACCTACGAGGGCCTGCCGGTCGACGGGTACACCGCCTGGCTGCAGAACATGGCCGCCGACGACCGCATCGAAGTCAGGCTGAACACCGACTGGTTCGACGTCCGCGACCAACTGCGCGCGGACAGTCCCGACGCGCCGGTGGTTTATACCGGCCCGCTGGACCGCTACTTCGACTACGCCGAGGGTCGGCTGGGCTGGCGCACATTGGATTTCGAGCTGCAGGTGCTGCCGATCGGGGATTTCCAGGGCACGCCGGTGATGAACTACAACGACCTCGACGTCCCCTACACCCGCATCCACGAGTTCCGCCATTTCCACCTCGAGCGCGACTACCCAACCGACAAGACCGTGATCATGCGGGAGTTCTCGCGGTTCGCCGAAGACGACGACGAGCCCTACTATCCGATCAACACCGAGGCCGACCGCGCCCTGCTGGCCACCTACCGAGCGCGAGCGAAGGCCGAAACCGCCTCGGCCAAGGTGCTTTTCGGTGGCCGCCTGGGGACCTACCAATACCTGGACATGCACATGGCGATTGCCAGCGCACTGAACATGTACGACAACGCCCTCGCGCCGCACCTGCGCGACGGCAAAGCTCTAGTGGAGGAAGGCGCGGGGGGATGACTGCTGTAAGCCTGCTTTCCAGAATCATTCTGCCGCGCCCGGGGGAGCCCCTTGACGTGCGCAAGCTGTATCTGGAGGAATCGACCACCAACGCAAGGCGGGCCCACGCGACGAGCCGCACCTCGCTGGAGATCGGCAAAGAGTCCGAGGTGTCGTTCGCCACGTACTTCAACGCTTTCCCGGCCAGCTACTGGCGCCGCTGGTCGATCTGCACGGCGGTCGTGCTGCGGGTCGAGCTGACCGGGACCGGGCGCGTCGACGTCTACCGCACCAAGTCCACCGGGGTGCGAATCTCCGTGGAGGGGCGCCAATTCGTCGGCACCGACGATCAGCCGGCCGTCGTCGAGATCGAGGTGGCGCTGAAGCCGTTCGAGGACGGCGGCTGGATCTGGTTCGACATCACCACCGACACCGCGGTCACCCTGGTGAGTGGTGGCTGGTATGCGACCGAGCCCGCCCCGGGCACGGCCAACGTCGCCGTCGGCATCCCCACGTTCAATCGACCGGCGGACTGCGTCAACGCGCTGGCCGACCTCACCGCAGACCCCTTGGTGGATGAGGTGATCGGCGCGGTGATCGTCCCGGACCAGGGCGTCCGCAAGGTGCGCGACCACCCCAACTTCGCGGCCGCGTCGGCCGGCCTGGGCAACCGGCTCTCCATTCACGACCAGCCCAACCTCGGCGGTTCCGGCGGCTACAGCCGGGTGATGTATGAAGCGCTGAAAAACACTGACTGCCAACAGATCTTGTTCATGGATGACGACATCCGCATCGAGCCCGACACCATCCTGCGGGTGCTGGCGCTGCACCGCTTCGCCAAGACGCCGATGCTGATCGGCGGACAGATGCTCAACCTGCAGGAGCCGTCGCACCTGCACATCATGGGCGAGGTGGTCAACCAGGCGAACTTCATGTGGACCGCCGCGCCACACGCCGAGTACGACCATGACTTCGCGGAATTCCCGTTGAACGACAAGAACTCTCGCAGCGCCCTACTGCACCGCCGCATCGACGTCGACTTCAACGGGTGGTGGACGTGCATGATCCCGCGGCAGGTCGCCGAGGAGCTGGGTCAGCCGCTGCCCTTGTTCATCAAGTGGGACGACGCGGAATACGGTCTGCGCGCCGGCGAACACGGGTACCCGACCGTCACGCTGCCCGGCGCGGCGATCTGGCACATGGCCTGGAGCGACAAGGACGATGCGATCGACTGGCAGGCCTATTACCATCTGCGCAATCGGCTGGTGGTCGCCGCGATGCACTGGGACGGCGATATCACCGGTCTGGTCCGCAGTCACCTCAAGGCCACGCTGAAACACCTTGCCTGCCTTGAGTATTCGACGGTGGCGATCCAGAACAGGGCCATCGATGACTTCCTGGCCGGCCCGGAGCACATCTTCTCGATCCTGGAATCCGCGCTGCCCGAGGTGCATAGGCTGCGCAAGGAATATCCGGACGCCGTCGTGCTGCCCGCGGCGAGCGAGCTGCCGCCGCCGTCGCACAAGACCAAGGCGATGAAGCCGCCGGTGAACCCGGTGTCGATCGGGTACCGGCTGGCCCGCGGCATCATGCACAACGCGACCAAGGCCGACCCCGAAGCCCACCAACGCCCGGAGTTCAATGTGCCGACCCAGGACGCCCGCTGGTTCCGGCTGTGCACGGTCGACGGCGTCACCGTGACGACGGCCGACGGGTGCGGGGTGGTCTACCGGCAGCGCGATCGGCGCAAGATGTTCCAGCTGCTGTTCGCCTCGCTGCGCCGGCAGCGCCGGCTGGTGAGCCGGTTCGACGAGATGCGCAAGACGTACCGGGGCGCGTTGCCGGTGCTGTCCAGCAAGCAGAAGTGGGAGACGGCGCTGTTACCCGCGCACGCCGAACGCGAGCATGCCTGACGCATCTCCTTCAGCGCCCCCTACCGGGGAGGTGGCCGCGCTGGTGGCTGTGCAGTCCGCGTTGGCCGGTCGCCCCGGAGTGCTGGCGACAGCGCGCGGGCTGTCCCATTTCGGCGAGCACAGCATCGGCTGGCTGGCCGTCGCGGCGGTCGGCGCGCTACTGATGCCGAAGCGTCGCTGGGACTGGCTGGTGGCCGGGGCCGGCGCGTTCGCCGCCCACGCCGCCGCGGTCCTGGTCAAGCGGGTGGTGCGGCGCAAGCGGCCGCACGACCCGGCGGTCGTGGTGAACGTCGGGACTCCCAGCCAGCTGAGTTTCCCGTCGGCGCATGCCACTTCGACGACGGCCGCGGCCATCCTGATGGGCCGGATCACCGGCCTGCCGCTGCCCGCCCTGCTGATTCCCCCGATGGCGTTGTCGCGGATGCTGCTGGGGGTGCACTATCCCAGCGACGTGGCCTGCGGCATCGCCCTCGGCGCCGTCGTCGCGCGAACAACCATACGGCTGCAGGGCCGGGCACGGGAGGTCTGGGCGAATGAGTGAGGACGTGGTGACCGGGCCCTCGGGCAACGTGGTGGTGGGCGTGGTCAAGGCGATCCGCCCCCGGCAATGGGTCAAGAACGTCCTGGTGCTGGCCGCGCCGCTGGCCGCGTTGGGCGGCCCGGTGCACTACAACTACGCCGACGTGCTGACCAAGGTGTCCGTGGCGTTCGTGGTGTTCTGCCTGGCGGCTTCGTCGATATACCTGGTGAACGACGTCCGCGACGTCGACGCCGACCGCGAGCACCCCACCAAGAGATTCCGTCCTATCGCGGCCGGCGTCGTGCCCGAATGGCTGGCCTACACCCTCGCGGTGGTTCTCGGGGCGGCATCGCTGGCGCTCGCTTGGTGGCTGACGCCCGACTTGGCGGTGGTGATGGCCGTCTACCTCAGCATGCAGCTGGCGTACTGCTTCGGCCTCAAACACCAGGCGGTCATGGACATTTGCATCGTGTCCTCGGCGTACTTGCTGCGGGCAATCGCCGGCGGCGCCGCGACGGGCATCCCGCTTTCGCAGTGGTTCCTGCTGTCGGCGGCGTTCGCGTCGCTGTTCATGGTGGCCGGCAAGCGCTACGCCGAGCTGCAGGTCGCGGAGCGCACCGGTGCCGCGATCCGCAAGTCGTTGGAGAGCTACACCAGCACCTATCTGCGGTTCGTCTGGACGATGTCGGCCACCGCGGTGGTGCTCTGCTACGGGTTGTGGGCATTCGAGCGCGACCGCCACTCGGGATCGTGGTTCGCGGTCTCGATGGTCCCGTTCACCATCGCGATCCTGCGCTACGCCGTCGACGTCGACGGCGGGCTGGCCGGCGAGCCCGAAGACATCGCACTGCGCGACCGAGTGCTGCAGCTGCTTTTCCTGGCGTGGATCGCGACGCTTGGAGCCGCCGTTGCCTTCGGCTAGCCCCGAACTGCAGGCCCTCAAAGCGCGCATGATGCGCACCCGGCCGGTCATCAGGCGATTGGGCTGGCCGGTGTTCCCGTACTCCTCGATGGTGCGGATCAGCCTGTGGATCAGCGTGGCGGTGGTCTCCATTCTGTTCGCGTGGGGCGCCTGGCAGCGGCGCTGGATCGCCGACGACGGCCTGATCGTGTTGCGCACGGTGCGTAACCTGCTCGCCGGCAACGGCCCCGTCTTCAACCAGGGCGAGCGGGTCGAGGCCAACACGTCGACGGCCTGGACCTACCTGATGTACGTCGGCAGCTGGGTGGGCGGGCCGATGCGCATGGAATACGTGGCGCTGGCGCTGGCCCTGACGCTCTCGGTGGCGGGCGTGGCGCTGCTCATGCTGGGGGCAGCCCGGCTGTATGCACCCAGTTTGCGGGGCCGCAGGGCCCTGATGCTGCCCGCCGGCGCGCTGGTCTACATCGCGTTGCCGCCCGCGCGCGACTTCGCCACCTCGGGTCTGGAGAGCGGGCTGACGCTGGCCTACCTCGGGTTGCTGTGGTGGATGATGGTCTGCTGGGGTCAGCCGGTGCGGAACCGCCCGGACCGCAGGCTCTTCCTCGGCGCGTTGGCTTTCGTGGCCGGCTTCAGCGTCCTGGTCCGGCCCGATCTGGCGCTGATGGGCGGGCTGGCGCTGATCATGATGCTGATCGCCGCGCGGACCTGGCGCCGCCGGGTGCTGATCGTGGTCGCGGGCGGATTGCTTCCGGTCGCCTACGAGATCTTCCGCATGGGCTACTACGGCCTGCTGGTGCCCGGTACCGCCCTGGCCAAGGATGCCGCCGGGGACAAGTGGTCCCAGGGCATGATCTACCTCTCCAACTTCGACGCGCCCTACGCGGTCTGGGTACCGGTGGTGCTGCTCGTCCCACTGGGCATCCTGCTGCTGGCGGCGCGCCGTCGCCCGTCGTTCCTGCGGCCCGCGTTGGCGCCCGACTACGGCCGGGTGGCCCGCGCGGTCCAAAGCCCGCCGGCCATCGTCGCCTTCGTGCTGGTGAGCGGGCTGGTGCAGGCCCTTTACTGGATCAGGCAGGGCGGCGACTTCATGCACGGGCGGGTGCTGCTCGCGCCGCTGTTTTGCTTGCTGGCCCCGGTGGCGGTCATTCCGGTGGCCATACCGGACGGCCAGGACTATTCGCGGGAGACGGGGTATTGGGTGGCCGGCGCGGCCAGCGCGCTGTGGCTGAGCGTGGCCGGCTGGTCGTTGTGGGCGGCGAACTCGCCGGGGATGGGCGACGACGCCACTCACGTCACCTACACCGGGATCGTCGACGAGCGCCGCTTCTACGCACAGGCCACCGGGCACGCCCATCCCCTGACCGCCGCCGACTACCTCGGCTACCCGCGGATGGCGGCCATCCTGACCGCACTCGACAACACCCCGGACGGCGCGTTGCTGCTGCCCTCGGGCAATTACATCCAGTGGGACCTGGTGCCGATGGTCAAGCCACCCCCGGGCAGCGCCGACAAGTCACTCGAAAAACCGCAGCACGCAGTGTTTTTCACCAACCTCGGCATGGTGGGCATGAACGTTGGGCTCGACGTCAGGGTGATCGACCAGATCGGATTGGCGAATCCGCTTGCGCAACATACGGAACGGTTGAAGCACGGCCGCATCGGACACGACAAGAACCTGTTCCCGGATTGGGCGATCGCCGACGGGCCCTGGGTGAAGGTGTATCCCGGGATCCCGGGTTATCTGGATCAGCAGTGGGTCGCGGAGGCGGTCGCAGCCCTGCAATGCCCGGAGACCAAGGCGGTGCTGAGCTCGGTGCGCGCGCCGATGACCCCGCACCGATTCCTCTCCAACCTGCTGCATTCGTATGAATTCACCAAGTACCGGATTGACCGCGTTCCGCGCTACGAGCTCGCCAGATGCGGCTTGCCCTTACCCGAAGAGGTACCGCCACCACCCCGCGAGTAAGCCCCGCGCAGAAGAATTTTCGACGAATTTCCATATGCACGCGCGCCGTGAGGGTGAAAAATTGCCAGCAACTTCACATTTGGGCATTAACCAGCTGGCAGTGGGGCTCAAGCACGTGCGAAAACACCGTGCAAGTGGTCGGTGTTTTGCATGAAAATCGCCGGGTAGCGAAGGCCGGACGGCGCTTTGCGGGCCCGCCTCGATGCGACCGGGCGGCGGAAGGTGTGGTTGACTACACGAGCACTGCTGCGCGGAGATCGTATGCAGTACGACCCAAATCAAGGACGCGCCCGGATGATGGGCGCGCCGAGAAGGATGAGGAAGCAAGGATGACGCTTGTCGACAGGTTTCGCGGCGCCGTGGCAGGTATGCCGCGGCGGCTCGTGGTGGCGGCCGCTGGCGCGGCGCTGCTCTCGGGCCTGATTGGCGCCGTGGGGGGCTCGGCGACCGCTGGTGCCTTCTCGCGCCCCGGTCTCCCCGTGGAATACCTGCAGGTTCCTTCCGCCGGGATGGGCCGCGATATCAAGATTCAGTTCCAAAGCGGTGGCGCCAACTCACCCGCGCTGTACCTGCTCGACGGGATGCGCGCGCAGGACGACTTCAACGGCTGGGACATCAACACCCCGGCGTTCGAGTGGTACAACCAGTCCGGCATCTCGGTCGCCATGCCGGTCGGGGGGCAGTCCAGCTTCTACTCCGACTGGTACAAGCCCGCCTGCGGTAAGGCCGGCTGCACCACCTACAAGTGGGAGACCTTCCTGACCAGCGAGCTGCCGCAGTACCTGTCGGCGCAGAAGCAGGTCAAGCCGACCGGCAGCGCCGTGGTCGGTCTGTCGATGGCCGGGTCGTCCGCGCTGATCCTCGCCGCCTACCACCCGCAGCAGTTCGTCTACGCCGGCTCGCTGTCCGCGCTGCTGGACCCGTCCCAGGGAATGGGTCCGTCGCTGATCGGGCTGGCCATGGGTGACGCCGGTGGTTACAAGGCCGCCGACATGTGGGGTCCGAAGGAGGACCCGGCGTGGGCCCGCAACGACCCGTCGCTTCAGGTCAGCAAGCTCGTCGCCAACAACACCCGCATCTGGGTGTACTGCGGTAACGGCAAGCCGTCCGACCTCGGTGGAGACAACCTGCCGGCGAAGTTCCTCGAGGGCTTCGTGCGCACCAGCAACCTGAAGTTCCAGGACGCGTACAACCAGGCCGGTGGCCACAACGCGGTGTGGAACTTCGACGCCAACGGCACCCACGACTGGCCCTACTGGGGCGCGCAGCTGCAGGCGATGAAGCCTGACCTGCAGTCGGTGCTGGGAGCCACCCCGGGTGCCGGCCCGGCCACGGCCGCTGCGGCTGCCGGGAACGGCCAGACCGGCCAGGGCACCTAAACCCAACAGATCGCCACTAGCGGCGGGAACCCCTCGGGGTTTCCGCCGCTAGTCGTTTCGGTGTGTGACTTGTTTCACTACCCCGCGGGCGGGGGAACTACGGCGCTGGCTAATGTGCTCGTCAGGACTAGACGATGGAGGGTGACATGAGGGTCGTGCGGGGTGCGTCGGCGCTTCTTCGGGTGTTCTCCGTAGCGGCGCTGGCGATCGGGCTGATCGGTGTGACGGTGGCGGGCGGGCCGACCGGAAAGGCGCGGGCGGCCGGTTACGAGAGCCTGATGGTGCCGTCGGCGGCGATGGGCCGCGACATCCCGGTGGCCTTCCTGGCGGGCGGTCCGCACGCGGTCTATCTGCTGGACGCCTTCAATGCCGCCCCGGACGTCAGCAATTGGGTCACCGCGGGCAACGCGATGAACACGCTCGGCGGCAAGGGGATCTCGGTGGTGGCGCCCGCGGGTGGGGCGTGGAGCATGTACACCAACTGGGAACAGGACGGCAGCAAGCAGTGGGACACCTTCTTGTCCAGCGAGCTGCCCAACTGGCTGGCGGCCAACAAGGGCCTGGCGCCGGGCGGCCACGCGGCCGTCGGCGCATCCCAGGGTGGATACGGCGCGATGGCGCTGGCCGCCTTCCACCCTGACCGCTTCGGCTTCGCCGGTTCCCTGTCGGGGTTCTTGTACCCGTCGAGCACCAACTACAACGGCGCGATCCTGGCCGGCCTGCAGCAGTACGGCGGCGTGGACGGCAACGGGATGTGGGGCGCCCCGCAGCTGGGCCGGTGGAAGTGGCACGACCCGTACGTGCACGCCTCGCTGCTGGCGCAGAACAACACCCGCGTGTGGGTCTACAGCCCGACGAACATGGGCGGTGACGACGCCGCCATGATCGGCCAGGCGGGCGCGGCCATGGGCAGCTCCCGCGAGTTCTACCAGCAGTACCGCAGCAACGGCGGGCACAACGGTCACTTCGACTTTCCCGGTGGCGGCGACAACGGCTGGGGCTCGTGGTCGGGCCAACTGGGAGCCATGTCGGGCGACATCGTCGGCGCCATTCGGTAGCGGCGGTCGCGAGCGCGGCCTTTGATCGCGAGGGCGGCGCCATCCGCTGCCGCCCTGGCCGGGTCGCGGGAGCCGGTACCGTGTAGGGGGTGCAGCAGGCGTCGGGAGGACCGCTTGGCTGCGATCCACCGACTGCTAGCGGGAGAACATGGCTACCAACGCCCGGCGTAAGCGCCACCGAGCCCTCGCCTGGACCGCCGCCTTGGCAATGGCGGGCGTGGTGCTGTTGGTGATCGTGCTCGTGGTGGTCTTGCTACGCGGCCACGAGTCGCCGCCCAGCGCGGTGCCACCCGGCGTGCTGCCTCCGCCGTCGACGACCACCCACCCCCACAAGCCCCGGCCCGCTTCGCAGGACGCGTCGTGCCCCGACGTCCAGCTGGTCAACATCCCCGGCACGTGGGAGTCGGCCCCGCAGGACGATCCGGTCAACCCGATGCAGTTCCCCAACGCACTGCTGCACAGGGTGACCACGGCGATAACCCAACAGTTCCCCGCGTCCCGGGTGCAGGAGTACACCACGCCCTACACCGCGCAGTTCCACAACCCGCTGGCCGGTGACACCCAGATGTCGTACAACGAAAGCCGCGCCGAGGGCACCCGCGCGACGGTCCAGGCGATGACCGACATGAACGCCAAGTGCCCGCTGACCAGTTACGTGGTGATGGGCTTCTCGCAGGGCGCGGTGATCGCCGGTGACATCGCCAGTGACATCGGCAACGGCCGCGGGCCCGTGGACGACGACCTTGTGCTCGGTGTGACGTTGATCGCCGACGGCCGCCGCCAGCCCGGGGTGGGCCAGGACGTCGGGCCCAACCCGCCGGGGGAGGGCGCCGAGGTGACGCTGCACGAGGTGCCGGTGCTGTCCGGGCTGGGCCTGACCATGACCGGCGCGCGGCCCGGCGGGTTCGGCGCGCTCGACAGTAAGACCAACGAGATCTGCGCGCCGGGCGACCTCATCTGCGCCGCTCCGCAAGAGGCGTTCAGCGTGGCCAACCTGCCCAGCACGCTGAACACCCTCGCCGGCGGTGCCGGGCAACCCGTCCACGCGCTGTACGCGACGACGCAGTTCTGGAACCTGGACGGCCAGGCGGCAACCGATTGGACGTTGAACTGGGCGCAGGGGCTGATTGCCAATGCCCCGCATCCCAAACATGGATGACCCGGCCGCAGGACACAGCCGTCAGGAGCCCGTTGCCGGTGCAGATCAGCGGTACCTTGTGATTTGGTGTGCCGCGGGCCGCCCCTTAACATTAAGAGGAATTTAAGAGCTATAACACTTTGTTGCGGATCCGGTCCTGGTAGCAGCCGCCCTGGGATGAGCAGGAGGCCGGCGCCGGTGGCGCCGCGCGAGGACTGGCCCGCGTAGAGATGGAAACGTCGGCGTGGCCGACCAGAACAAAATGCCGGCGTAGCGCCGGCCTAAAACAGGTGTGACAGGAGAGCGGAATGCCGTACCACAACCCGTTCATCGTGAATGGAAAGATCAGGTTCCCCGACAACACCAACCTGGTCAAGCACGTTGAGAAGTGGGCGAGGGTTCGCGGCGACGCGCTGTCCTACCGTTTCATCGACTACTCCACCGAGCGCGACGGGGTGTACCGCGACATCGTCTGGCGCGACTTCAGCGCCCGCAACCGGGCCGTCGGAGCCCGGCTGCAGCAGGTCACCCAGCCCGGTGACCGCATCGCCATCCTGTGCCCGCAGAACCTGGACTACCTGATCGCGTTCTTCGGCGCGCTGTACGCGAGCCGCATCGCGGTGCCGCTGTTCGACCCGGGCGAGCCGGGACACGTCGGCCGTCTGCACGCCGTGCTCGACGACTGCACCCCTTCGACGATCCTGACCACCACCGAGGCCGCTGAAGGCGTCCGCAAGTTCATCCGCGCCCGTTCGGCCAAGGAACGGCCCCGCGTGATCGCCGTCGACGCGGTGCCCAACGAGGTGGCGTCCACCTGGGTCGAGCCCGAGGCCGACGCGAACACGATCGCCTACCTGCAGTACACCTCCGGCTCCACTCGTACCCCGACCGGCGTGCAGATCACCCATCTGAACCTGCCCACCAACGTGCTGCAGGTGCTCAACGGCCTCGAGGGCAAGGAAGGCGACCGCGGCCTTTCCTGGCTGCCGTTCTTCCACGACATGGGTCTGATCACGGCGCTGCTGTCGCCGGTGCTCGGCTACAACTTCACGTTCATGACCCCGGCCGCGTTCGTGCGCCGGCCCGGCCGCTGGATTCGGGAGATGGCACGCAAGCCCGAAGACGCCCCGGATAGCGAGGTCATCACCGTCGCGCCGAACTTCGCGTTCGAGCACGCCGCGGTGCGCGGGGTGCCGAAGGACGGCGAACCGCCGCTGGACCTGAGCAACGTCAAGGCGATCCTCAACGGCAGCGAGCCGGTGTCCCCGGCGTCGATGCGCAAGTTCTACGAGGCGTTCAAGCCGTACGGCCTGCGGGAGACCGCGATCAAGCCGTCCTACGGCCTGGCCGAGGCGACGCTGTTCGTCTCCACCACGCCCATGGACGAGGCGCCGACGGTCATCCACGTGGACCGCGACGAGCTCAACAAGCAGCGCTTCGTCGAGGTACCCGCCGACGCGCCGAACGCCGTCGCGCAGGTTTCGGCGGGCATCATCGGCGTCGACGAGTGGGCCGTCATCGTCGACCCCGACACCGCCAGCGAGCTGCCCGACGGGCAGATCGGCGAGATCTGGTTGCACGGCAACAACATGGGCACCGGCTACTGGGGCAAGGAAGACGAGACCACCGAGACCTTCCGCAACCTGCTCAAGTCGCGCGTCAGCCAGTCACACGCCGAGGGCGCCCCGGACGACGGCATGTGGGTGCGCACCGGCGACTACGGCACCTACCACAAGGGCCACCTCTATATCGCCGGCCGGATCAAGGACCTGGTCATCATCGACGGCCGCAATCACTACCCGCAGGACCTCGAGTACTCGGCGCAGGAAGCCAGCAGGGCCCTGCGTACGGGCTACGTGGCCGCGTTCTCGGTCCCGGCCAACGAGCTGCCGAAGGTGGTGTTCGACAACCCGCACACCGGCCTCAAGTACGACCCCGAGGACAGCTCCGAGCAGCTGGTGATCGTCGCCGAGCGCGCCCCCGGCACGCACAAGCTCGAGTACCAGCCCATCGCCGACGAGATCCGCGCGGCCATCGCCGTCCGTCACGGGGTGACCATTCGCGACCTGCTTCTGGTGCAGGCCGGAACCATTCCGCGCACCTCGAGCGGCAAGATCGGGCGCCGCGCGTGCCGCGCCGCCTACCTCGACGGCAGCCTGCGCAGCGGCGTCGGTTCGCCGACCGCCTTCGCCGGCGCTAACGACTGAACCCAGGAACCATGGCTGAACTAGACGACTCCCAGAATCAGCAGGAGAACCTGCCCGCCAACAAAACCGACATGACGGTCCCCGAGATGCGCGAGTGGCTGCGCAACTGGGTGGGCCGGGCCGTCGGCAAGTCGCCGGACGACGTCGACGAGTCGGTGCCGATGGTGGAACTGGGCTTGTCGTCGCGTGACGCCGTGGCGATGGCCGCCGACATCGAGGACATGACCGGTGTCACCCTGTCGGTCGCGGTGGCCTTCCAGCATCCGACCATCGAGTCGCTGGCCACGCGGATCATCGAGGGCGAGCCGGAAGTGGACACCAGCTCCGACGACGTCTCGGACTGGACGCGCAACGGCCCCGCCGAGCGGGTCGACATCGCGATCGTCGGCCTGTCCACCAGGTTGCCCGGGGACATGAACACCCCCGACGAGACGTGGCAGGCGCTGATGGAGGGCCGCGACGCCATCACCGACCTGCCCGAGGGCCGGTGGGAGGAGTTCCTCGAGGAGCCGAGGCTGGCCGAGCGGATGGCGAAGGCCCGCACCCGCGGCGGCTACCTGAAGGACATCAAGGGCTTCGACTCCGAGTTCTTCGCGGTCGCCAAGACCGAGGCCGACAACATCGACCCGCAGCAGCGGATGGCGCTGGAGCTCACCTGGGA
>NZ_LZJG01000441.1:0-719 GCF_001667785.1 Mycobacterium sp. E3247
TCCCTAACCCAGCTCGCGGATCTGGGCATCGAGGTGAAGATCGCTACCGGTGACAACGCGCGGGTGGCCGAAAAGGTGTGCGCCGACTTGGGTTTGGCCTCGAAGGGCACGATCACCGGCGCGCAGCTCGAACCCCTGGACGACGCCGCGTTCGCGTACGCCGCGCAACACCACACCATCTTCGCGCGCATCTCCCCCGAGCAGAAGGCGCGGCTGATCACCGCGCTGCGGCGCGAGGGGCGAGCCGTCGGCTTCCTGGGCGACGGGGTCAACGACGCGCTGGCGTTGCACGCCGCCGACGTGGGGATCTCGGTGGACAGCGCCACCGACGTGGCCAAGGACGCCGCCGACGTGGTGCTGCTGGAGAAGGACCTCGGTGTGTTGGCCACCGGCGTCGCCGAGGGCCGGCGCATATTCGCCAACACCATCAAGTACGTGCTGATGGGCACGTCGAGCAACTTCGGGAACATGTTCAGCGCCGCGGCCGCATCGGCCCTGCTGCCGTTCCTGCCGATGCTGCCCAGCCAGATCCTGCTGAACAACCTGTTATACGACTCCTCGCAGCTGGCGATCCCCACCGACAGGGTCGACGCCGAGCAGCTGCACGCGCCGTCGCACTGGAACGTCGCGTTCATCCGCCGGTTCATGCTGATCTTCGGACCGATCAGCTCGCTGTTCGACTTCCTGACGTTCGGGTTGATGCTGGGCGTGCTGCACGC
>NZ_LZJG01000442.1:0-1911 GCF_001667785.1 Mycobacterium sp. E3247
GTGGCCGTGGGCGCCGCGCTGCAGGCCGGTGTGCTCAAGGGTGAGGTGAAAGACGTTCTGCTGCTTGACGTCACGCCGCTGAGCCTGGGTATCGAGACCAAGGGTGGCGTGATGACCAAGCTCATCGAGCGCAACACCACGATCCCCACCAAGCGGTCGGAGACCTTCACCACGGCCGACGACAACCAGCCGTCGGTGCAGATCCAGGTCTATCAGGGTGAGCGCGAAATCGCCTCGCACAACAAGCTGCTCGGCTCCTTCGAGCTGACCGGCATCCCGCCGGCCCCGCGCGGCGTCCCGCAGATCGAGGTCACTTTCGACATCGACGCCAACGGCATCGTGCACGTCACGGCCAAGGACAAGGGCACCGGCAAGGAGAACACGATCAAGATCCAGGAGGGCTCCGGCCTGTCCAAGGAGGAGATCGACCGGATGATCAAGGACGCCGAGGCGCACGCCGAGGAGGACCGCCAGCGTCGCGAGGAGGCCGACATCCGCAACCAGGCCGAGTCGCTGGTCTATCAGACGGAGAAGTTCGTCAAGGACCAGCGTGAGGCCGAGGGCGGGTCGAAGGTTCCCGAGGAGACGCTGTCCAAGGTCGACGGCGCGATCGCCGAGGCCAAGACGGCCCTGGGCGGCACCGACATCTCCGCGATCAAGGCGGCGATGGAGAAGCTGGGCCAGGAGTCCCAGGCTCTCGGCCAGGCCATCTACGAGGCCACCCAGGCCGCGGGCGGCGCGGAGGCCGGCGCAGCCGGTGGCCCGTCCGGTTCCGCCGACGACGTCGTGGACGCGGAGGTGGTCGACGACGACCGGGAGTCCAAGTGACAGAAGGCAATCCACAGGAGCAGGTGACCGTCACCGACAAGCGGCGGATCGACCCGCAGACCGGTGAAGTACGGCACGCCTCGCCCGGCGCCACGTCGGGCGAGGCGGCGCCGGCCGACGAATTCGCCGGCGAAAGCCCCGAGGAGGCCGGCAAGGCCACCGAGTTGCTCGCCGACCTGCAACGGGTCCAGGCCGACTTCGCCAACTACCGCAAGCGTGCGCTGCGCGACCAACAGGCCGCGGCGGACCGGGCCAAGGCCGCCGTGGTCAGCCAATTGTTGGGCGTGCTCGACGATCTCGAGCGGGCGCGCAAGCACGGCGACCTGGAGTCCGGGCCGCTGAAGTCGGTGGCCGACAAGCTCGACAGCGCGCTGATCGGGCTCGGCCTGACGGCGTTCGGCGCCGAAGGCGAGGACTTCGACCCGGTGCTGCACGAAGCCGTGCAGCACGAGGGCGACGGCGGCGACGGCTCCAAGCCGGTGATCGGCACGGTCATGCGGCAGGGTTACAAGCTGGGCGACCAGGTCCTGCGGCACGCGTTGGTCGGCGTCATCGACACGGTCGCGGACGAGGGTGCCGCGGCCGGGCAGGCCGAATCGGACGATAATCCCGGCGCGTCCGGTGAATAGACCACACAATCAGCACAACACAACAGAAAGGTGGGAGGGGGTGACGCGACATGGCCCAGCGAGAATGGGTCGAAAAGGACTTCTACAAGGAGCTGGGCGTCTCCTCTGACGCCAGTCCCGAAGAGATCAAGCGCGCCTACCGCAAGCTGGCGCGCGACCTGCATCCGGACGCCAATCCCGATAATCCCGCCGCCGGCGAGCGATTCAAGGCCGTCTCCGAGGCGCACAACGTGTTGTCGGATCCGGCCAAGCGCAAGGAGTACGACGAAACCCGCCGCCTCTTCGCGGGCGGCGGTTTCGGCGGACGCCGGTTCGACGCGGGCGGTTTCGGCGGGTTCGGTGCCGGCGGTGACGGCGCCGAGTTCAACCTCAACGATTTGTTCGATGCCGCGGGCCGAAGCGGTGGCGCCAACATCGGCGACCTGTTCGGCGGCCTGTTCGGGCGGGGCGCCGG
>NZ_LZJG01000443.1:0-715 GCF_001667785.1 Mycobacterium sp. E3247
CTTGACGACGTGGCGCCACCGTCCACCGGTGCACCTCATCGGGGCCGTCGACGATGCGGCTCATTCTCGCCTCTGAGAGCCAGGCCGCCAACGGCAGGTCGTGGGTGTAGCCCAAGGACCCGTGTATCTGCAACGCCGTGTCGACGACATCGATGAGCATGTTGGCAATGTAAGTCTTGGCGATGGAATTCGCGATCCGCAAGTCGAGCCCGCGTTCCATCTTGTAAGCCAGGTGCAGGATCATCAGCCGGGTGACGTAAAGCTTCTCGGCGCAGTCGGAGAGCATCCACTGGATTCCCTGACGATCAGCCACCCGTTTGCCGAAGGTGACTCTTTCACATGCCCGCGCGGCCGCCATGTCAAGCGCTGCTTGGGCTTTCGCGATGCTCCACATGCCGTGCCGCAGCCGGCCGTAGCCGAGGCGATGCTGGCCCATGGCAAAGCCCTGTCCAAGTCCGCCGAGAATGTTCTCGTGGGGGACAACGAGGTCGTTGATGCGCACTTCGGCGTGGCCCATCTGGATTTCGCCCTGGTAGGTGGGGATATCGGATTCGCCCATGATAGGGATATTGCGGACGATATCGAAACCCGCGTTGGGCAGCTCCACCAAGAAGGTGGTGTATTGCCGATGACGAGGGGCGTCGGGATCGGTCTTGGCCATCACCAGTGCCAGCTGAGAAATGGACGCCCCTGAGGTGTACCACTTCTCGCCGTT
>NZ_LZJG01000444.1:0-875 GCF_001667785.1 Mycobacterium sp. E3247
TCTGCTATCGCGGCATCGCGGTCTCGGCCAGACTGCTCTACGCCCTGCTGTCCATTCAAATCGTGGTGCTGGTCGCGTTTTCGATGGTCGCGCTGGTCAAGACGTATTCCCGTGACGCCCAGGTCTTTTCGCTGCATCCGTCGCTGTCCTGGTTCTGGCCGGGCGGTCTTGATTTCGGGACGACCGCCGCCCCCGCAATTCTGATGGCAATCTTCATGTACTGGGGCTGGGACACCGCCGTGTCCTGCAACGAGGAGTCCGACGACCCCGGCCGCACGCCTGGCCGCGCCGCCGTCATCTCGACTTTCCTGCTGTTGGCGACCTACACCCTGGTCACCGTGTCGGCCGTGGCGTTCGCCGGTGTCGGGACGGCGGGCATCGGGCTGGGGAACCCGCACAACTCGAAAGACGTGTTCGCTTCCATCGGTCCGGAACTGTTCGGCAACGGCGTCTTCGGGAAGGTTGCACTGCTGTTGCTGGCGGCATCGATCCTGACGTCGGCCTCCGCGTCGACGCAGACGACGATCCTGAAGACAACGCGCACCACCCTGTCGATGGGGGCGTACCGGGCGTTACCGGACTCGTTCGCGAAGACCCACCCTCGCTACCTGACGCCGACCACGTCCACACTCGCGGTC
This sequence comes from Mycobacterium sp. E3247, assembly GCF_001667785.1. Taxonomy (NCBI): domain Bacteria; kingdom Bacillati; phylum Actinomycetota; class Actinomycetes; order Mycobacteriales; family Mycobacteriaceae; genus Mycobacterium; species Mycobacterium sp. E3247. The sequence goes on from NZ_LZJG01000444.1 coordinate 639, forward strand.
GGCGGAGTCTCCGTGCTCTTCTACGTGCTGTTCACGCTTGTCAGCGAGAACCTGCTGGCCGCGCTGATCGGATCGGTCGGGTTGATGATCGCGTTCTACTACGGGCTTACCGGGTTTGCGTGCGCCTGGTACTACCGCCATACCCTTACCGCTTCGGTCCGGGGTTTTGTGATGCGCGGTGTCGTCCCGTTGCTGGGCGGCGTGGTCTTACTGGTCGTTTTCGTCTACGGGCTCATC
>NZ_LZJG01000445.1:0-2471 GCF_001667785.1 Mycobacterium sp. E3247
CAATCGGGATCTTGTAGCGGTCGGCGATGCTCATGGTCACCCGCGCGCCGGTCTTGGTCGGCTCGACGGCGGTGACCGTGCCGATGGTTTCACCGCGATAGGTCACGTTCGAGGTCTTGTAGAGACCGCCCGACGCGGGCAGCTCCGCTTTCAGCGTGTACTGGCCGATCCCGACCGCGCTGGGAATCTGCAGGTAATACCAGCCAAGCGCGACCGCCGTGATCGCAGTCAGGACGGCGAACATGACCAGCTGGCGTTTGATGAATCGGGTCAGCATTGCCGGTCCGCCCTCTCGACCAGCGGCCCGCCGGGGACGTCATTGGGGTTCGGCGTGTAGCGGACGTCGGGGATCATCGTCTCGGGGTCGCGGCCCCACGATTGCTCGAGTGCGCGCAGCGCTCCGGAGAACCCGGTCCCGGTGAGGACCGCGTTGTCGACGGCGCTCATGGTCAGGTCCAGCGTGAGCGACAGGTTGAAGTAGTCGCCGCGGAACGCCTTGGGCACGGCGTCGATGTCGAACGGCCGGACGAGGATCAGCTTGAGGGCGCGAATCAGATATGGCGCCGCACGGCCGAGTTCCCGCAACGGGCACTGCAGCGACAACAGGTCCTGGTGGATGTCGCCGCGTGCGCCCGACAGGTATTGGTCGGCGAGTTGGCTGAGCCGTCCCGTCGCGTCCACCGCGTTGATCAAAAGGTTCTGTTTGTCGGCGAAATGCTTGAGCAACGGCGGGAATTCGGTGAGGACACGATCCAAGACGTACGAACGGGGACCCACGTAGGCCAGCAGCCGGTTGGTGGAGTCGATGGCTCGGGTGATGTCAGCGCGTTGCTCGTCGAGTCGGGCGGTGAAGGTGTCGAGTTTGCCGAGGAAGGCGCGGATCTGGTCCGCTCGGCCGTTGACGATGTTGTAGACCTCGTTCTGCAGCACTTCGAGGTTCGGGATGCCTCCGCCGCGGAGCACGATGGCAAGACTTGCCAGCGTCTGCTCGGTCGTGGGATACATGGACGCATTTTTGAGCGGGATGGTGTCGCCGTCCCGCAGTGGTTCCGGGGACGGGTTGGGCGGTGCGGCCAGCTCGACATGCTGTGAACCCAGGAGACTGGTCTGGCCGATCTTGGCGGTCGCGTTCTTGGGCAGCTTGACGTCCTTGCCCAGACGTAACGTCAGCGTCGCGACCCAGTTCTTCAGTTGGATCGCGCGTACCGTGCCGACGAAGACGTCGGCCACCCGCACGCGGCTGTTGTCGTTGAGCGCCAGTGTGTCCGGCATCTGCACGTAGACGGTGTAGGACCCCGGCCCTGAGCCCGGGCCGCCCGGCATCGGCACGTTTGCGATTCCGTGCCACTTCGCGCACGACGCCAGCATCGCCGCGGCGCTCAATATGGCCAGCCCCTTGAAGGCCCGGTGCCGTGTGCGAGAGCCGAACGCGCGCAGCATGTTCCGGATCGCCATGCTTCGCGGGTGGTTCACGATCCCGCTCCCGTCGACGCGGCCGCCGGAGTCGGCGGGACCGGACCCGGAACTACGCCCGGCCCCGGCGGCGGTGGCGGGATCGGCACCTGCGGCGCCCGCAGGCCGATCGGCGGCACCACCGGGTTCTCGTCGTAGGCGTTCGGCGGTCCCGGCGGGGTTTGCAAACCCGGCGGTGGGGCTGGGGCGTCGGGGCCGCCCATCAGTTCGGCCAGAGATTCCGGGGTCATCAGGCCGCCGGTAACCGGCCCCACCTGGGTGCCTTGCATGCCCGGCGCGGCGACCCAGCCGGGCTGAGTGTTGCGGTGCGAGAACGGTGTATCGGGCACCCAGATACCGGGCACGGTGGTGTCCTTGAATCCGTTCGGCGGGTGCAGCCGATCCTCCGAATAGGCGACTTCCTTGGGCAGCGCTTCGGCGGTGCTGAACAGATTCAGTCCGAACGGCAGGTAGTTGAACTTGATGGCATCGAGGATCGGCGCCAGGTATTGCGCGCACAGTTCGGCGGAATCCTGATAGCCCAGCCGGCTGCCGGCCTGAATCATGCTGCAGACGAACTGCATTGGGTTCGCGAAGTTGGGAATCGCCGGGATGGACATGACGGCGCCGTGCGACGGGTGATAGATCTGGCTGAGGTTCGTCTCCAGCGTCGGCAAGACGTGCAGGGCGGTCTCCAACCCGTTCAGCGGATCGGGTTGGACCAGCGTGGTGGTGAGAGTGGACAAGTTGTCGACGTCGTGCGCGAGCACCCCGCGGTTCTTGTCCAGGAATGGGCGCAGGGTGGACAGCAGGCTGTCGAACTGCTGAAGCGCATTCGTGAGGTCCCGGTCCGAACCGGTCAACTTGTCGGTGAACTCGGCCAGGTTCTTGTTCAGCGCGACGAACTGCTGGTCGTCTTTGTGCAGGGCGTTGACGAACTGGGCCAGGCTGCGCACCACCGCGAAGAAGTCGCCGCGGCCCTCGTTCAGCGCGGTCAACGACCGCGACAGGCTGTTCAG
>NZ_LZJG01000446.1:0-7357 GCF_001667785.1 Mycobacterium sp. E3247
GAGCTGGTCGACGGCGTCCTGCAAACACGCCGCCAGCCGGCGCGGCGATTCGAAGAACACGCAGGTGCGCCGCTCGTCGGCCAGCGAGTCCAGCCAGGCCCGCCGCGCGGCCTTCTTGCGGGGGGCGAATCCCTCGAAGCAGAACTTCTCCGCCGGCAGGCCGGACAGGGCGAGCGCCGTCATCACCGCCGACGGGCCGGGCAGACACGTCAGCGGCAGGCCGGCGTCCACGCACGCCGCGACCAGCCGGAAGCCGGGATCGCTGACCAGCGGCATCCCGGCATCGCTGACCACCAGCACGGTCGCGCCGGCCTTGACGGCGGCGATCAGGGGCTCCACCCGGGCCGCCTCGACGCGGTCGAACAGGCTGACCACCCGGCCGGTGATCGTGACGTCCAGGGCCTTCGCCAGCGTCCGCACCCGGCGGGTGTCCTCGGCCGCCACCACGTCGGCGCGGGCGAGGGCGTCGATCAGGCGGGGCGAGGCGTCCGACGGCTGGCCCAACGGGGTCGCGCCCAGCAACAGGCGGCCGGTGGTCATGACGGACAGCCTACGATCGACACCGATGTCCGCCCCGCCCCGCGAAACCCCGGTCGCCGGCCAGGAGCGCGTCGTGCCCGTCGTCAGCCCGGGGCCGATGGTTCCGGTGGCCGATTTCGGGCCGACCGATCAGATTCGCGGCTGGGTCGTGACGGGCGTGATCGCCGTGCTGGCCGCGATCACCCGGTTCCTCAACCTGGGTTCGCCGACCGATGCCGGCACGCCCATCTTCGACGAGAAGCATTACGCGCCGCAGGCCTGGCAGGCGTTGCACAACCACGGGGTCGAGGACAACCCCGGGTTCGGCCTGGTGGTCCATCCGCCGGTCGGCAAGCAACTGATCGCGATCGGTGAGGCGGTCTTCGGCTACACCGGCGTCGGCTGGCGATTCACCGGCGCCCTGCTCGGCGTGGTGCTGGTCGTGCTGGTGATGCGGATCGTGCGGCGGATCAGCCGCTCGACGCTGGTCGGCGCCATCGCCGGCGTGCTGGTGATCTGCGACGGCGTCAGCTTCGTCACCGCCCGGACCGCCCTGCTCGACGGCATCCTCACCTTCTTCGTGGTCGCGGCGTTCGGCGCGCTGATCGTCGACCGGGACGAGGTGCGCCGGCGCATGCACGTCGCGCTGCTCGAGGGCCGCGCCGCCGAGACGCTGTGGGGCCCGCGGCTGGGGGTGCGCTGGTGGCGGTTCTCTGCGGGCGTCCTGCTCGGATTGGCGTGCGGGACAAAGTGGTCCGGTGTGTATTTCGTGCTGTTCTTCGGCGCGATGTCGTTGGCCTTCGACGTCGCGGCGCGGCGCCAGTACCAGGTGACCCGGCCGTGGGCGGGGATGTTGGGCCGGGATCTGATCCCCACCGTCTACGCGCTGGTGCTCATCCCGTTCGCCGTCTATCTGGCCAGCTACGCGCCCTGGTTTGCGTCCGAGACGGCGATCGATCGGCACGAGGTCGGTCAGTCCATCGGCCCCCGTTCGGTGGTCCCGTTCCCGGACGCCATCCGCTCGCTATGGCACTACACCGCCATGGCGTTCAAATTCCACAAGAGCCTGACGAACGCCGCCGGTAACCACCACCCGTGGGAGTCCAAGCCGTGGAGCTGGCCGATGTCGTTGCGGCCGGTGCTGTACGCGATCGACCAGCAGAACGTCTCCGGATGCGGCGGGCAGTCGTGCGTCAAGGCGGAGATGCTGGTGGGCACCCCGACCATGTGGTGGCTGGCCGTGCCGGTCCTGCTCTACGCCTGCTGGCGTACCTTCGTCCGCCGCGACTGGCGTTATGCCGTTGTGCTGACCGGGTATTGCGCCGGGTGGCTGCCCTGGTTCGCCGACATCGACCGGCAGATGTACTTCTTCTACGCGGCGACGATGGCGCCGTTCCTGGTGATGGGGATCGCCCTGATATGTGGGGACATCCTCTACCCGCCCGGCCGGACGCGCGGTCTCACCCAGGAGCGACGCACGCTGGGGCTGATCGCCGTCTGTTGTTACGTCGCGTTGGTGGTGACCAATTTCGCCTGGCTGTTCCCGGTGCTCACCGGGCTGCCGATTTCGCAGCAGACGTGGGACATGGAGATCTGGCTGCCCAGCTGGCGCTGATGGCTTTGCGTCGAGATTGCCCTGAGGGTTGCGGTTCGCGCGCTGTCCACAACCCTGGCGGCAATGTGGACGCGAGATCGGTCGTGGCGTCCATGATGAGCGCGTGGCGGGGGCCTTTATCGGAAGCGAAGCGACAGCGGGCGGTTCGCTGACGCGCGGCCAATTGCGTTGGCGCTACCGGCGAATCCATCGCGACGTGTACGTGCCGAAGAATGCGCCCAGGTCGCTTCACGACAATATCTGGGCGGCCTGGCTGTGGTCGGGCAGGCGGGCGATCATCGCCGGCCGGGCGGCCGCCGCGCTGCACGGGGCGAAATGGGTCGACGACTCCGCGCCCGTCGAGATCATCGGGCTTTTCCACCACCCGCCACCCGGCATCATCATCCGCCGCGAACGCATCAGCGCAGAGGATGTCGTCGACCTCGATGGGCTACCGGTCACCAGCCCGACGCGCACGGCGTTCGACCTGGGACGCCATCTGCCGCGCGGTCTCGCTGTGGCCCACCTTGACGCGTTGTCGGCCGCAACCGGCCTCACCCCGGCCGACGTGGCTCCGCTCTTCGCCCGCAACAAGGGGGTCCGGAGCGTTCGGCGATGCCGGGCAGCCCTGTCCCTGATGGACGGGGGTGCACAGTCGCCGAAGGAAAGCTGGCTGCGCCTCGTGTTGATCGACGCCGGCTTGCCGCGGCCCACCACGCAGATCAGAGTGACCGACGGTCGGCTGGTCGCCTACCTGGACATGGGGTGGGAAGAACCGATGGTGGCGCTGGAGTACGACGGCGAACAGCACCGCACCGATCGCGGCCAGTATGTGAAAGACATTCGCCGGGCCGAGATCGTGGGAAGCCTCGGCTGGACCGTGATCAGGGTCATCAACGAGGACCGCCCCAGCGTCATCGCCCGGCGGGCCCGCGAGGCGCTGGCCCGCCGTTCGTCGCCGAGATTGCCGTGAGGGTTGCGGTTCGGCCCCCAGCGACGACCATGGCGGCAATCTCAGCGCAACGGCTACAGCGGATCGCGGGCGACCGGACAGGACATGCAGCGGGGGCCGCCGCGGCCGGTGCCCAGCTCGGACCCCGCGATGGTCAGCACCTCGATGCCCGCGTCTAGCAGGCGGGCGTTGGTCTGGGCGTTGCGCTCGTAGGCGACGACGACCCCCGGCGCCAACGCCAGGGTGTTGTTGCCGTCGTCCCACTGCTCCCGCTCGGCGATCACGGGGTCCAACCCCGTGTCGATCACCCGCAGCCGGTCGATCTCCATCGCCTTGGCGGCGGCCTCCAGAAACGGCGCCTCATCGCTGATCGCCACACCGTCCGGCGTGCGCTCGATGGTGAACGCCGACAGCGTGTCGACCACATTGGCGTACATCACCACGGTGTCGGTGTCGACCATGGTGCACACCGTGTCCAGGTGCATCTGCGCACGCCGCTGCGCGATCGGCACGGCGAGCACCTTGTGGGCCAGGTCGTCGTCGAAAAGGCTGCGGGCCAACGCTTCCGCGCCCGCCGGGGTGGTGCGTTCACCGACGCCGACCGCGACCACACCGGGAGCGAGCAGCAGCACGTCGCCGCCCTCGACCGGGGCGGTGCGCGACTCGTAGGCGCGTCGTACCCCGGTGAACCGCGGGTGATGCGCGTAGATCAGATCGGTCAGCGACGCCTCGCGGACCCGGGCGCGCAGCGCCAGCGTGGGGATGACCACCCGCGGGCCGATCCATATCGACGAGTCGCGGGTGAACACCAGGTTGGGCAGCGGCTCGATGACGAAGTCCGCCCCCTGGTGCATGCGCAGCACCAGCGACACGTCGGTCCGGATGTCCGAGGGCAGTTCGTTGAACGTCATGCCGGCCATCAGCACCTGAGCCAGCCTGCCCGGGTCCAGCCCGCGCAGGTAGGACGAAAGCGCTTGCGCCAGGGGCACTCCGAGCCTCCGCGCGTCGACCGCGGCGGCGACGCCCTGCATCCGCGCCGCCCCGCTGTGGGTCAACGCCTCGGCCAGCAGGTCCGACAACAGCAGCACCTCGACGCCCCGTGACCGCAGCAGCGCGGCGAAGCGGTCGTGTTCGTCCTGCGCGCGCGCGACCCAGGGCAGCCCGTCGAAGAGCAACTGATCCATGTTGCGCGGATTGAGCCGCCGCAGCTCGCCGCCCGGTCGATGCAGGATCACGACCCGCAGCGTGCCCACCTCGGAATTGGTGCCCAGCTCAACCACGCCCACAAGGAAGACGGTAGCCGCTCGGACGGCCGGTCTCCTCTTCATCGAACGGATGTGCGATAGACTGGCCGCCGTGGAGATCGCGGTACAAGGCTCCCTGTTCGCACACACCGAGCGCAGAGAACTGGGTGACGGCGCCTTCATCGAGATCCGCGCGGGCTGGCTCACCGACGCCGACGATCTGCTCGACGGCCTGCTGTCGGGCGTGCCCTGGCGGGAGGAACGCCGCCAGATGTACGACCGGGTGGTCGACGTGCCGCGGCTGGTGAGCTTTCACGACCTAACCGTCGAGGACCCGCCGCACCCGCTGCTGGCCAGGCTGCGGCGCCGGCTCAACGACATCTACGCGGGCGAGCTCGGTGAGCCGTTCACCACCGTCGGGTTGTGCTGCTACCGCGACGGCTCGGACAGCGTCGCCTGGCACGGCGACACCATCGGGCGCAGCAGCTCCGAGGACACCATGGTGGCGATCGTCAGCCTGGGCGCCACCCGCACCTTCGCCATGCGGCGGCGCGGTGGCGGGCCGTCGTTGCGGCTGCCCCAGGCGCACGGGGACCTGCTGGTGATGGGGGGCTCGTGCCAGCGCACCTGGGAGCATGCCGTGCCCAAGACGACCACACCGGTGGGCCCGCGCATCAGCATCCAGTTCCGGCCGCGCGGCGTGCGTTAGGCCCGCCCCATTCGCTAGCCGCGGACCGACTTCACCGCGCTGACGAGCAAGTCGCGGGCGCGTTGCGTATCGACCGGCGCGACCGGCTGCCCGGGGACCACCAGCGGATTGGCGGTGACGATCACCTGGTAGTCACCGAATTGGGCCGAATAGTCGTAGAGCTCGCCCGTGCGGGCACCGCCCGGGGCCAGGGCCTGCAGGACGCGGTGCACCCCCAGCGTGCGGGCCCCGTCGATGTGCGGCGCGTCGACCACCTCGAGGCCGCCGCGCAATTGCGGTCCGGTGAACGCCACCTTGGCGCACTCCTTGCCGGGGTCGTTGAACGGCAAGGCTTTTGAGGTTTCCACGGCGATGACGACGAATCGGTTGCCCTTGCCCTCGGCGGAGACGGCGGCCATGTTGCCCTGCAGGTCGGGGGGCATCTCCGGTCCCGTCGCCGCCTTGGCGCAATTGGCCGGGTCGAACGTGAGGCCCTCCGGGAGCTTGCGGCCGGAGAGCACCTTGGGATCGATCCCCCGCTCCCCGATGTCGGTGACCTTGAACTCCGGCCCGAAGCTCGACTTCACGTCGGCGACCTTCTTGATGTCGACGTTCGCCGAGCTAGGCGCCCCCGACGAGCATCCGGCGAGCACACCCACCGCCGCGACCGTGACCGCCACTTTGAACACCGTGGCTAATCTACCGAAGGCCGGCGCGTCAGCTGCGCAACGTGGACACCGTTTTGACGAGCAGATCGGCGGCGAATTGCGGCGGTAGCGCTGGGACCACCGAACCCGGATCGGTGGTCAGCGTGGTGAACGCGTAGAAGTTGCCCAGGTATGCGATGAAGGTGTATGTGCGCGAATCAATCTCGGTGCCCGACTCGACGGACGACTTGACGTCGGCCACCATGCCGAGGGTTGGGGCGCCGTCGATGCGGGGAGCGTCGGTGAGGTGCACGCTCGCCGTGCTGCGTGCGACGGTCATGGTCCACTGGCCGCACGCGGCGACCACGTCGTCGGGCCGGACCACCGGCCCCGGCAAAGCCACCACCACAGCGTCGACGATGCCGCCGCTGCCCGAGGCGGACACGCCCTGCGCCGACTGGTCACGTCCGTTGCCGGGGTCGGCCAGCGCCCCGCATTGCGGCGGCCGCGCCTTGGTGTCCGAAGCATTGGGCCCCAGGCTCCAGATCACTTGCGGGGACGCCCCGCTGGGGATGCCCGTGGTCGCCTCGTAACCGGGCGGCAGCTCGCGAACCACCCGCTTGATGTTGGCCGGGTTGACCGCCGTCGGCGGTGGCGCCTTCGTGGGCGTCGGCGACGGGGCGGGCGCCGGTGCGTGGGTGCACGCGGCCACCAGCAACGCCAGCGCGGGAGTTGTCACCGCGCCAAACCGGAACGGCCGCATGCTCGTTCGTAGCACCGGGTGCGGCGTCAGCCGACCACCTCGATCATCTGGCGGGCGACGTGCTCGATCTGGGCGGCCACGTCGCGCCGAAAACCGTGGTCACGCCGGCGCGGTACGTCGATGACGGTGGTGATGACGCCGACGTCCTCGCGCTGCCAGATCGCGCCGTGATGGTCCATGATCGTCCGCATCGGCAGGTTATCGGAAAGCATTCGGGCCGAGAATCTTTCGACGCCGGCGACCCGGGCGGCAATGGACAGGGCGTTGATCAGAAAGGTGCCGATCCCGCGCCCCTGATAGGCGTCGGCGACGGTGAACGCGATCTCGGCGACGTTGCGGTCGCCTTCGTCGCGCACGTAGCGCGCGTCCGCCACCGGGTTCCCTGAGTCGATCACCACCCAGACGAAGTGGTCGACGTAGTCGACCTCCGAGAGGTAGTGCATCAGCGCCGGGGTGGGAAGGCGCGGTGTCATGAACCGCCGGTACAGCGTCTCGCTGGAGAATTGGATGTGCCCGTGCACGGTTCGCTCGCTGTCGCCGGGCAGCACCGGCCGCAGCATCAGGTCTGTTCCATCGCGGACACGAATGGGGATCGGCGTGATGAACGCGGCGAGACGCTGGCGCACCGTGCGCAGCAGCCGCTCCATGACCCCGGGGATGTGGACCATACGGACGAAGGCGTCGTTGTCGCCGATCCACCCGGTCAGCGGGCCGGCGGTGGTGACGGTAGCGGTCCGCGGGATGTGCCGCAGCAGGGCGATCTCCCCGATGAGCATCCCGGGAAAGGCGTGCTCCACGATGACCACGCCGTCATCGCCGACATGGGTGATCTCCACGATTCCCGAGGAGATGAGCAGGAAGGAGACCGCCTGCTCGCCCTGCTGCATCAGCACCTGGCCGGGCGCGGCGCGCAGCGGTTGCAGCGACGCGGCCAGCGGCGCCAGATCGGC
>NZ_LZJG01000447.1:0-5388 GCF_001667785.1 Mycobacterium sp. E3247
CCTGCACGCCGCGTACCCGGTGTTCGCCGAGGCGTTCAACACCGTCGTGGCCGAGCTCGACCGGCACCTGCTGCGTCCCCTGCGTGAGGTCATGTGGGGTCACGACGAAAAGCTCTTGAACACCACCGAATTCGCCCAACCGGCGTTGTTCGCGGTGGAAGTCGCCCTGTTCCGGTTGCTCGAATCGTGGGGTGTCCACCCCGACATCGTGCTGGGCCACTCGATCGGAGAACTGTCGGCCGCCCACGTCGCCGGCGTGCTGTCGCTTCAGAACGCCGCCGTACTTGTGGCGGCCCGCGGCCGATTCATGCAAGCCCTGCCGGAGGGTGGGGCGATGATCGCCGTGCAGGCCACCGAGGAGGAGCTGCGGCCGCTGCTGGCCTACGAACAAGCCGTCGGCATCGCCGCCGTCAACGGGCCCACGTCCGTGGTCATTTCCGGCGCCGAGGACAAGGTGGCCGCGATCGCGAGCCGGCTGCGCACCGACGGCCGCCGCGTCCACCAGTTGGCCGTCTCCCACGCGTTCCACTCACCGCTGATGGAGCCGATGCTCGACGAATTCGGCACGGTCGCAGCCGGACTCGCGATCGGCAAGCCGGTGATTCCGATCGTGTCGAACGTGACCGGGCAGCTGGCGGCCGACGACTACGCCTCGCCCGCCTACTGGAAACGGCACATTCGCCAGGCGGTGCGGTTCGCCGACAGCGTGCGCCTGGTGCACTCGGCCGGCGGGAACCGCTTCCTCGAGGTCGGCCCCGCCAGCGGGCTCACGGCATCGATCGAGGAGACGCTTCCCGACGCTCCGGTGCTCACCATTTCTGCGCTGCGCAAGGATCGCCCCGAACCGGTGACCCTCACCCGCGCGGTCGCGCAGGGATTCGTCGCCGGGATGGACGTGGACTGGCGAGGCGTCGTCGGTACCGGCAACTTCGTGGAGCTGCCCACCTATGCCTTCGAGCGCCGGCGGTTCTGGCTCTCCGGTGACGCCGCCGCGGTCGACGCCGCGGGCCTCGGACTCGCGCCCGGCGAGCACCCGCTGCTCGGCGCGGTGGTGGACCTGCCGGCGTCCGACGGGGTGGTGCTGACGGGCCGGTTGTCGCCCGGCGCGCAGGGCTGGCTGGCCGACCACGCCGTCGGTGGCGTCGTGCTGTTCCCCGGTGCGGGATTCGTTGAGTTGGCGGTGCGCGCCGGCGACGAAGTGGGCTGCGGCGTCATCGAGGAGCTGAATCTGGCCGCGCCCCTGGTGTTGCCCGGTTCGGGGTCGGTCGCGGTGCAGGTGGTGGTCGGCGGTGCCGACGAAGCGGGGGCCCGTGCCGTGTCGGTTTTTTCGCGCGCCGACGCGGGTTCGGGTTGGTCGTTGCACGCCGAGGGCGTGCTCCGCGCCGGGTCGGTGCAGCCGGGCGCGGACCTCTCGGTGTGGCCCCCGGTGGGCGCCACCCCGGTGGACGTCGGCGACGGCTATGAGCGCCTGGCCGAGCGCGGGTATGGCTACGGGCCGGCGTTCCGCGGCCTGACCTCGATGTGGCGCCGCGGCGACGAGGTTTTCGCCGAAGTGACCCTGCCCGCGGACAGCGGCGTCTCGGCGGCGGGCTTCGGCGTCCACCCCGTGATGCTCGACGCGGCACTGCATGCGGTGATCCTGACCGCCGACGGCGACGAGCTGCCCGAAGGTTCGATGCTGGTGCCGTTCTCGTGGCAACGGGTGTCGCTGCACGCGGCGGGCGCGGCGGCGGTGCGGGCGCGGATCGTGCCGGTCAGCGATTCCGCGGTTTCGATCGAACTCGCGGACGGGCTAGGTCTCCCCGTGCTCTCCGTGGGCTCGATGGTCGCCCGGCCGGTGACCGACCAGCAGCTGCTGGCCGCGGTCTCGAGTTCCGGCCCGGAGCGGCTCTTCGAGGTCATCTGGTCGGCCCAGCGGTCGACATCGGTGCAGCCCGTATCGGTATCTGTGTGGGGTGCAACGGAATCCGGCGAATCCGGGGCGCAACCGTCGGCGGTGGTGTTCGAGTCCGCGCCGGTGGCCGACGATGTCGTCGCCGATGTCTACGCGGCCACCCGCGCGGTGCTGCCGGTGCTGCAGTCCTGGCTAGCCCGGGATGGGGCCGGCACCCTGGTGGTGGCGACCCGCGGCGCCATGGCGTTGCCCGGAGAGGACGTCTCCGACCTCGCGGGCGCGGCGGTATGGGGCCTGGTGCGTTCGGCGCAGACCGAACACCCCGGTCGGATCGTGCTCGTCGACACCGATGGCCCGTTGGACGAGGAGTCCGTCGCCACGGCCTTGTCGGCCGGTGAGCCGCAGGTGGTGCTGCGCGGCTCGACGGTGTACACCGCCCGGGTGCACGGCAGTCGCGCCGTCGGCGGTCTGCTGGTCCCCCCGGCCGACGGGCCGTGGCGTTTGGGCATGAGCAGCTCTGGCACCTTCGAGAACCTGCGGTTGGAACGCATCCCGGACGCCGACGCCCCGCTGGGCACCGGGCAGGTCCGGGTCGCGCAGTCGGCCCTGGCCGCCAACTTCCGCGACGTGATGATCGCGCTGGGGCTGTACCCGGATCCCGACGCTGTCATGGGTATCGAGGCTTCCGGCACGGTCATCGAAACAGGTCCTGAAACAACACGTTTCGCGATCGGTGACCGCGTGATGGGCCTGTTCCCCGACGGCACCGGAACTATCGCCAGGACCGACCAGCGCCTGCTCGCCAAGGTGCCGACCGGGTGGTCGCACACGGCGGCCGCCACGGCGACGGTGGTGTTCGCCACCGCCTTCTACGCGCTGGTGGACTTGGCCGCCGCCAAGCGGGGCCAGCGGGTGCTGGTGCACGCCGCCGCCGGTGGCGTCGGCCTGGCCGCGGTGCAGCTCGCCCGCCACCTGGGGTTGGAAGTGTTCGCGACCGCCAGCAAGGGCAAGTGGAACACGTTGCGCGGCATGGGGTTCGACGACGACCACATCGCGGATTCCCGCAGCCTGGATTTCGAGGAGAAGTTCCGGGCGGTCACCGGCGGGCGCGGCGTGGACCTGGTGTTGGATTCGCTGTCCGGCGACTTCGTGGACGCCTCCTTGCGGCTCGTCGCCCCGGGCGGTGTGTTCCTGGAGATGGGCAAGACCGACATGCGGGAGCCGGAGGCCGTCGCCCGGGAACACCCCGGTGTGCGCTACCGCGCCTTCGATCTCTTCGAGGCCGGACCGGACCGCATCGCGCAGATCCTCGACGAGCTGGTCGCCCTGTTCGGCGACGACGTGCTACGGCCGTTGCCGGTGACCAGGTTTGACGTACGGCGTGCGCCGGCGGCGTTGCGGTATCTGAGCCAGGCCCGCCACGTCGGCAAGGTCGTGATGACCATGCCCGACGCCTGGGCGGCCGGCACCGTGTTGATCACCGGTGCCACGGGGATGGCGGGTTCGGCGTTGGCCCGCCACGTGGTGACGCGCCACGACGCGCGCAACCTGGTGTTGGTGAGCCGGCGCGGCCTGGACGCGCCGGGCGCCGCGGAACTGGTCACGGAGCTCATCGCCGCCGGAGCCGAGGTGCAGGTGGTGGCCTGTGACGCCGCCGACCGGGAGGCACTGGCCAAGGTGATCACTGATATCCCGGTGCAGCGGCCGCTGTCGGGCGTGATCCACGCGGCCGGCGTGCTCGACGACGCGGTGATTTCCTCGCTCACCCCGGAGCGAGTGGCGGCGGTGCTGCGGGCCAAGGTCGATGCGGCGTGGAACCTGCACGAGCTGACCCGCGATCTGGATGTGTCGGCGTTCGTCTTGTTTTCGTCGATGGCGGGCTTGGCGGGCGCCTCGGGTCAGGCCAACTACGCGGCGGCCAACTCGTTCCTGGACGGGCTTGCGGTGCACCGGCGCACGCTGGGGCTGCCGGCGATGTCGCTGGCCTGGGGTCTGTGGGATCAGGCCAGTGGCATGACCGGCGCGCTCGGCGCCGCCGATCGCGCCCGGTTCGGCCGCGACGGGATCGTCGCGATGTCCTCGGACGAAGCGCTGGAACTGCTGGACACCGCGCTCATCGTCGACGAGCCGTTCCTGTTGCCCGCCCACATCGACCGTGCGGCACTGCGGGTCAAGTTCGACGGCGGGACGTTGCCGCCGATGTTCGTCGATCTGATCAACGCGCCGACCCGGCGCCAGGTCGACGATTCGCTGGCCGCGGCGAAGTCGAAATCGGCCCTGCTGCAGCGGCTGGAGGGGCTGCCCGAGGACGAGCAGCACGCGGTGCTACTGGACCTGGTGCGGTCCAACATCGCCACCGTGCTGGGCAACTCCAGCCCCGAGTCCATCGATCCGGACCGGGCGTTCCAGGAGTTGGGCTTCGACTCGCTGACCGCGGTCGAGATGCGCAACCGGCTGAAATCCGCCACCGGCCTGGCGTTGTCGCCCACGCTGATCTTCGACTACCCGAACTCCGCCGCGCTGGCCGGTTACATGCACCGCGAACTCGTCGGCGCAGCCGAGCAGCAGAGTCCGGTGGTCGCGCCCGGGGAAGCCGAGATACAGCGGGCGGTGGGGTCGATTCCGGTCAAACGCCTGCGGCAGGCCGGGGTGCTGGAGCTGTTGCTGGCGTTGGCGAACGAAGACGGCAACGCGCAGCCGGTCGCCGCGGTGACTTCAGAGAAGGACATCGCGGACATGGATCTCGAGGATCTGGTCAACGCGGCGCTGATGGACGACGACGAATAGTCATGAAAGTCGACAATCAGTGAGAATCGCCGTCACCGGGGCCGGCGGCGTGCTCGGCCGGGGCCTGACGTCCCGCTTGCTCAGCCAGGGCCACGACGTCATCGGGATCTCGCGGCACCGACCCGAAAGCTGGCCGAGTGCAGCCGAATTCGTCGCGGGCGACATCCGGGATAGCAGTGCGGTCAGCCGCGCGGTCGCCGGTGCCGAGGTCGTCGCGCACTGCGCGTGGGCGAACAGCCCGGGCGCCGAGGCGCGGATCAGCGATCAGGTCAACATCGGGGGCACGGCCAACGTGCTGGCGGCGATGGCTGAGTCCGGCGCCAGACGGATCGTCTTCGCGTCGTCGTCGCAGGTTTACGGCGGCGGAGATGCGCCGAAGACCGAGCACGACGCGAGGACGCCGGTCACCGCGGACGGACACTACAAGGCCCGGGCCGAGCAGCTGCTCGAGGAATCGGACCTGGAATGGGTCGCGATCCGCTCCGCGTTGATTCTCGGCCGACGCGTCGACAACTGGGTGCGTAGGTTGCTGGCGCTGCCCGTCTTTCCCGGCGGGTCGGCCGACCGTCTCATGCAGGTCGTCCACCTCGACGACGCCCTTCGGCTATTCGACCGGGCGCTGGTGGACACCGAAATCGGCAGCGGCGCCGTCAATCTCGCCGCCTCGGGCGAGCTTACCTTCCGGCGTGTCGCCGCGGCGCTCGGGC
>NZ_LZJG01000448.1:0-1529 GCF_001667785.1 Mycobacterium sp. E3247
GCACCGGAGAGCTGAGCCCGCAGCCGCTCGGCCCGACCTACCTCGACGTCTGGGGCAACGCGGACCCCAGCGCGCTGCCGGCGAGGAACATGGGCCTGCGCCGGCGCGGGATCACCTCGTCCTCGTCCGCGACGGCACTGTAGGCCAGCGCGCCGGGGTCCGCGTTGCCCCAGACGTCGAGGTAGGTCGGGCCGAGCGGCTGCGGGCTCAGCTCTCCGGTGCCCGGGTCCAGCGCGTACGCCAGGGCGGCCGTGGACGAGGCGAACAGCGGCGCGTTCGCCGACGCCAGCGCCGCCCCGCGGGCCAGCGCCATCTCCGGTTCCTCCGGAGCCGTCACCTCCAGCGGGGTCGCCTCCTCGAGCGCGGGTTTGACGGCGACGATGTCCGTGCCGCAGCCGATCAGGAAGGCGCCGTCCGCCCGCGTTCCCCGCGCGTTGAGCCCGGCGACCATCGCCGCCAACTCGGCGGCCACCGGCCCCTGCCGCGGGTGGGCCAGCTGCCGGCGGTGCAGGTCGACTATCGAACCGTCGGTGACGTCGACGACGGCCAGGGTCGCGGTCTCGGGTTCCACGAACAGCATCGCGATGTACTCGTAGTCGAGCGCGGACCCGACGGTCTGGGCGAGGGCGGCCGCCGCCAGCAACGGGGACACCAGCATCACGCTGCCCATGCCGTTGCGGGCCATCGCATCCCGCAGTGCGCCCACACCGGCGGGGTCCGTCCAGGTCACTCCGGTCGACACCAAGTGGTAGCCGCCCGCAAGCGCGCCTTCGCGGGTACCGCCGATGGCAGCAAGCACTTGGTCGACCGCGCCGGCGGTCACCGGTTCGCCGCCGGTGGCGGCGACCTCGAACTCGTCCTGTTCGACGGTGACGCCGTCGGCGTCCTGCCCCTCGATGACCACCAGGCGGACCGTCTCGGGAGCCATTGAGACCCCCAGCACGATGTCCACGTACGCCTCCACAGTCCGCTGATTTCTCCGCGGCCCCGCGTGAGGGCGCCGCGGGATGAACCCCCGCCCGACCGGGTGACACCAAACCTACCCGCGCGGGCGCGGACGCGCTCATGGAGCGCGCTCAGCAGGAACGCTTCGGGCGGTTGGGGCGGCTAGTAGCCCGGGCTCAGGAACGGATTCTGGGAGTTCCCCGGGTACTGCGGGTACTGCTGCGGATACTGCGGATACGGCGTGTACTGCGGCGCCTGCGTCTGCGGGGCCTGCGTCTGCGGAACCTGGATCGGAATCGGCACCGGCAGCAGCGGGACGTGGATCCACTCGGTGGTCATCGGCACCGTCGACGTGGTGGGCGTGGTGGTCGATGGCGGGGGCGGCGTCTCGGTCGTGGTGGTCGGTGGCGGGGGCGTCGTCACGGCCGTCGTGGTCGGCGCCTGAGTCGACGGCGGCGCGGTGTGTCGCGGGGTCCAGACCGGCGGCGCCTGCGTGGTGACCACCACCGGCGGCGGGGGCACGTCGGCCACGCTGGTGAATGTCGCGGGTGATTTCGAACTCGTTAGCGCGACACGGCGGCAAG
>NZ_LZJG01000449.1:0-1185 GCF_001667785.1 Mycobacterium sp. E3247
CGCCAGGATGCTGTCGCCGCCGAGTTCGAAGAAGGAGTCGTCGGTGCCCACGCGTTCGACGCCAAGGACCTCGGCGTAGATGCTCGCCAGGATTTCCTCGGTCGGGTTTTGCGGGGCGCGGTAGTCACCGGCGGCGTACTCGGGGGTGGGCAGCGCGCGGGTGTCCAGTTTGCCGTTGGCGGTCAGCGGCAGCGCTTCCAGTCCCACGATCGCCGCGGGCACCATAAACGCCGGCAACCGCTGCGCCAAGGCGGTCCGCAGCTGAGCCGGATCGGCGGCGCCGGTGACATAACCGACCAGACGCTTGTCACCGGGGCGATCCTCGCGGGCCACCACCACCGCCTGCCCCACGCCCTCGAGTGCGCCCAACGCCGCCTGGATCTCGCCCAACTCGATGCGATACCCGCGGATCTTGACCTGCTCATCGGCGCGGCCCAGATAACGCAACTGCCCATCAGCACCCCAGCACGCCAGGTCCCCGGTGCGATACATCCGCTGACCGGCCCCGCCGAACGGACAGGCCACAAACCGCGACCCGGTCAACCCCGCCCGACCCACATAACCGGTGGCCACCCCGGCCCCGGCCACATACAACTCGCCCACCACCCCAGGGGGCACCGGCCGCAACCAGCCATCAAGCACCAACAGCGCCGCCCCCGGCACCGGCGACCCGATCGGCGGCACGCCCAAGCCCGCCTCCAGCGGAGCGCTGATGGCCACGCACATCGTCGTCTCGGTCGGCCCATAGGCGTTGACCATCACCCGACCCGGCGCCCACCGATCCACCACCTCAGGCGGGCAGGCCTCCCCCGCCATCACCAACGCCACCCCGTCCAGACCGGCCGGATCCAGCATCGCCACCGCCGACGGCGTCTGCGTCAGCACCGTCACGCCCTCGGCGATCAACACCTCATGCAGATCCTCGGGCGAACGCGCGGTGTCCTCATCGACGACCACCACCTGCCCACCGCGCAACAGCGGGACGAAAACCTCCCACACCGACACATCGAACGCCAGCGAATGCGCATGCGACCACACCCCCGGCGCCGGCAAACCAGCGTCCAGCGACCCGATCAACTGCGTCACGTTACGATGCGTCACCGCAACACCTTTAGGCACACCCGTGGTACCCGAGGTGTAAATCACATACGCCACCCCATCGGCATCCGGCTCGGGCAGGGCCGT
>NZ_LZJG01000450.1:0-1090 GCF_001667785.1 Mycobacterium sp. E3247
CGGCGGCCCACAGGCCGTCGCCGGTGCGCTGGAAGCCGAACATCGAATAGAAGATGTAGATCGGGATCATCGGCTCGTTGTGGGTGGCATACGAGGTGCCGGCCGCGATGAACGAGCCCACCGACCCCGCCTCGCTGATGCCCTCGTGCAGGATGTGCCCGGTTGCGCTCTCCTTGTAGGCCAGCATCAGCTCGGCGTCCACGGCGGTGTACAGCTGGCCCAGGCGGTTGTAGATCTTCAGCGACGGGAACCACGAGTCCATGCCGAACGTGCGCGCCTCGTCGGGGATGATTGGCACGATTCGCGGGCCAACCTCCTTGTCCCGCAACACTTCCTTGAAGGTCCGCACCGTCGCCATGGTGGTGGCGACCTCCTGGGTGCCCGACCCCTTCTTCAGCGGGGCGTAGATGTCACGCGGGGGAAGCTTGAGCGCCTTGGCCTTGGTGCGGCGCTCGGGCAGGAAGCCGCCGAGGGTGCGGCGACGGTCGAGCATGTAGCGGATCTCCGGCGCGTCCGGACCGGGGTGGTAGTAGGGCGGCAGGTAGGGATTCTCGTCCAGCTGCGCATCGCTGATCGGGATCCGCATGGAGTCCCGGAAGTGCTTAAGGTCTTCCAGCGCAAGCTTTTTCATCTGATGGGTGGCGTTGCGGCCCTGGAAGTGCGCACCCAGCGAGTAGCCCTTGATGGTCTTGGCCAGGATCACCGTCGGCTGGCCCTTGTGGTCGATGGCGGCCCGGTAGGCGGCGTACACCTTGCGGTAGTCGTGGCCGCCGCGCTTGAGGTTCCAGATCTCGGCGTCGGTCATGTTCTCGACCAGCGCCTTGGTGCGCGGGTCGCGGCCGAAGAAGTGGTCGCGCACGTAGGCGCCGTCGTTGGCCTTGTACGTCTGGTAGTCACCGTCGGGGGTGGTGTTCATCAGGTTGACCAGCGCGCCGTCGCGGTCGGCGTGCAGCAGGGCGTCCCACTCGCGGCCCCACACCACCTTGATGACGTTCCAGCCCGCCCCGCGGAAGAACGACTCCAGCTCCTGGATGATCTTGCCGTTGCCGCGCACCGGGCCGTCGAGCCGCTGCAGGTTGCAGTTGATCAC
>NZ_LZJG01000451.1:0-635 GCF_001667785.1 Mycobacterium sp. E3247
GCTCGGGGCTGTAGTGGTCGCGTTGGCGGTTGGGTGTGGCGGCGGGCAGGGCGGCGGCCACAACGCCACCTCGGTCGCACCCTCGCCGACGCCATCGATTCGCTGATCTTGGCGCCAGACCTGATTAACGAGATTGTCGGTGCGAAACTAAACTGGGCGTCCAAACCTCCGCCCGGCGCGACCTCCCCGCCCGTGGCCGCCTTCGTCGACGAGGGTAACCCGCAGTGCGAGCCGCTGATCGCGCCGGACACGTACTCGGTGGGGGTGGCTTACACCGCGTGGCGGAGCAATCTCTACAAAGAGGACAAGGACACGTACGAGCATGCGGTCCGTCAAGCCGTTGCGACGGTTGTCGATTCCAAAGCAGCGACGGTGTTGCTTGGCGACGCTTTTGCCAAGCGTCTCGATGCGTGCAGCAATGCCGTCATCCACCTGAGCGGCAAATATCGATGGAGATTCCAGAAGACCGACGCGACCGATACGGGAGTGCGGTGGACGGGAACGGAACTGGAGGACGGGCAGATCACCGGCTGGGTCTGCGCCAACGTGGCGCGCGCGAAGAACAATGTGATCATCACTGCGCAGGTGTGCCAATACGGCAATGGCGCTCCGGCCACCGCGACAGTTCTGGACAA
>NZ_LZJG01000452.1:0-775 GCF_001667785.1 Mycobacterium sp. E3247
ACGTGATGCCCTTGCCGACCAACGCGACCCGCTTCGCCTGCTTCGGCTTCTTGGCCAGCTTCGACCCCCGGTGGGTCAGCCGCACCAGCCGTGGCGGCCTCGACGAGCCCTGGCCGACCCCGATCACGCCGCCATAGCCCGCCTTCTGCAGCGCCTTCTCGTCGAGCACCTCGACCTCGAGACCCACGGACTCACCCAGTGACCTTGCGCGCCTGGCGAATTCGGCGGGAAACAGGTGGCTCGGCGGCGTGTTGACGAAGTCACGGGCGGTGGCCACCGCGGTCGCCACGGCCGCGCCGTGGGCGCTGGCGGCTTTGGCCTCCTTCGCGGCCGACAGCACGGTGATCTTGCTCAGCCCTTTGTCTTTCGGCGCGGTCTTGCCGCTGCGGAACTCGGTGAACCGGTAGCTGCCGAGGATGAGTCCCTCGACGGCTGCCGAGCAGACGTCGGCGTCGAAGTCACCGGGCAGCGTGAGGAGCACCGCCTCGGCGGTGCCCAGCGACCGCGCCGCCACACCGGCGGCCCGACGGATCGTGTCGGCGGGCCACTCGGGTCGCGGTTTACCCAGTCCGATCGCCAGCACGCTGGACACCGGCAGCGACGGCACCACCAGGCGGTGGACCTGCTCGCTGCCGCCGGTGGCCTCCAGGGCCCGCAGGCCGGATTCGATTTCGGCGACCGCGTCGGCCGGCAGCGGCGACCCACCGGGGGTCGAAGCTGGCCAAGAAGCCGAAGCAGGCGAAGCGGGTCGCGTTGGTCGGCAAGGGCATCACGT
>NZ_LZJG01000453.1:0-731 GCF_001667785.1 Mycobacterium sp. E3247
CGCGTTTCTCGCACTGCTCCTATTCTTCGACCAACAGATGCGGATTTCGTCCGTTTGGCAAGGAGACGAAATGAGGATTCGTTTCATTGTTTCGGCGCTCGGGGCTGTAGTGGTCGCGTTGGCGGTTGGGTGTGGCGGCGGGCAGGGCGGCGGCCACAACGCCACCTCGGTCGCACCCTCGCCGACGCCATCGATTCGCTGATCTTGGCGCCAGACCTGATTAACGAGATTGTCGGTGCGAAACTAAACTGGGCGTCCAAACCTCCGCCCGGCGCGACCTCCCCGCCCGTGGCCGCCTTCGTCGACGAGGGTAACCCGCAGTGCGAGCCGCTGATCGCGCCGGACACGTACTCGGTGGGGGTGGCTTACACCGCGTGGCGGAGCAATCTCTACAAAGAGGACAAGGACACGTACGAGCATGCGGTCCGTCAAGCCGTTGCGACGGTTGTCGATTCCAAAGCAGCGACGGTGTTGCTTGGCGACGCTTTTGCCAAGCGTCTCGATGCGTGCAGCAATGCCGTCATCCACCTGAGCGGCAAATATCGATGGAGATTCCAGAAGACCGACGCGACCGATACGGGAGTGCGGTGGACGGGAACGGAACTGGAGGACGGGCAGATCACCGGCTGGGTCTGCGCCAGCGAGGCGCGGGCAAAGAACAATGTGATCATCACTGCGCAGGTGTGCCAATACGGCAATGGCGCTCCGGCCACCGCGACAGTTCTGGACAA
>NZ_LZJG01000454.1:0-719 GCF_001667785.1 Mycobacterium sp. E3247
AACGGCGAGAAGTGGTACACCTCAGGGGCGTCCATTTCTCAGCTGGCACTGGTGATGGCCAAGACCGATCCCGACGCCCCTCGTCATCGGCAATACACCACCTTCTTGGTGGAGCTGCCCAACGCGGGTTTCGATATCGTCCGCAATATCCCTATCATGGGCGAATCCGATATCCCCACCTACCAGGGCGAAATCCAGATGGGCCACGCCGAAGTGCGCATCAACGACCTCGTTGTCCCCCACGAGAACATTCTCGGCGGACTTGGACAGGGCTTTGCCATGGGCCAGCATCGCCTCGGATACGGCCGGCTCCGGCACGGGATGTGGAGCGTGGCCAAAGCTCAGGCAGCCTTGGATATGGCCACCGCACGTGCGTGCGAGCGTGTCACCTTCGGCAAGCGCGTCGCCGATCGGCAAGGCATCCAGTGGATGCTCGCCGATTGCGCCGAGAAGCTCTACATCACGCGACTGATGATCCTGCACCTGGCCTACAAAATGGAGCACGGGCACGACCTGCGCATCGAGAACTCGATGGCCAAAACCTATATCGCCAACATGCTGATCGAGGTGATCGACACGGCGTTGCAGATACACGGGTCCTTGGGCTACACCCACGACCTGCCGTTGGCGGCCTGGCTCTCAGAGGCGAGAATGAGCCGCATCGTCGACGGCCCCGATGAGGTGCACCGGTGGACGGTGGGGCGCAACGTCGTCAAGGC
>NZ_LZJG01000455.1:0-743 GCF_001667785.1 Mycobacterium sp. E3247
AGCCGGATCCGTCCCTCCGTCAAGGTTCCGGTCTTGTCGGTGATCAGGATGTCGATGTCGCCGAGGTCCTCGATGCAGACCAACCGCTTGACGAGCACCTTCGCCTTGGCCAGCTGGCGTGAGCCGGTGGCCAGACTGGTGCTCACGACGGCCGGCAACAGCTGCGGCGTGATGCTGACCGCGATCGCCAGCGCAAACAGTGCCGAATTGATCAGCGGCCGGTGCAACATCAAGTTGGTGACCAGAATCAGCGCGGTCAGCGCAACCGCGACCCGGAGCAGCAGATACGAAAACCGGCGCAGGCCGACCTGAAAGTCGGTCTCGGGTTGGCGCTCACTCAGACCCGCCGCGATCCGGCCGAACTCGGCGCGATTCCCGGTGGCATACACGACGGCCAAGCCTTCGCCCGCGCTCACGATCGTGCCCATGAACGCCACATCGGTCATGTCGGTCAGCGCGACGTCGGTTCCCACCGGCGTCGGTGACTTCTCCGAGCCGGTGGATTCCCCGGACAGGATGCCCTCGTCGCATTCCAACGCTGCCGTCTGGATCAATCGCACGTCCGCGGGCACCGCCTGCCCAAGGGAGAGCCGGATGACGTCCCCGGGGACGAGATCCCGGACGTCGACATCGACAAAATTCCCGTCGCGCCGAACGATCGCGGTGTGGCGTATGCGGGAATGCAGCGCAGCCGCGGCCTGCTCGGCCCGGTACTCGTTGATGAAGCCCAGGCCGATGCTGGC
>NZ_LZJG01000456.1:0-516 GCF_001667785.1 Mycobacterium sp. E3247
GAGATCATCCGCAACATTCCGGTTATGGGAGAGACCGACGTGCCGGCCTTCCACGGTGAGGTGACCATGGGTCACGCGGAAGTCCGCATCCGCGACCTCGTTGTCCCCCACGAGAACATTCTCGGCGGACTTGGACAGGGCTTTGCCATGGGCCAGCATCGCCTCGGCTACGGCCGGCTGCGGCACGGCATGTGGAGCATCGCGAAAGCCCAAGCAGCGCTTGACATGGCGGCCGCGCGGGCATGTGAAAGAGTCACCTTCGGCAAACGGGTGGCTGATCGTCAGGGAATCCAGTGGATGCTCTCCGACTGCGCCGAGAAGCTTTACGTCACCCGGCTGATGATCCTGCACCTGGCTTACAAGATGGAACGCGGGCTCGACTTGCGGATCGCGAATTCCATCGCCAAGACTTACATTGCCAACATGCTCATCGATGTCGTCGACACCGCCCTGCAGATTCACGGGTCACTCGGATACTCACACGATCTGCCCCTAGCGGCCTGGTTGGCAGAGGCG
>NZ_LZJG01000457.1:0-35956 GCF_001667785.1 Mycobacterium sp. E3247
GCGTGGCCGGAAAGGCATGGGCCAGAACGCTACTCACCGGCAGACCGGAGTAGGAGCGGCCCAGGTCGCCGCGCAGCTGCGGGCCCGCTACCACCTGGACGACCCGTTCATCGTTCAGTACCTGCGCTACCTCGGCGGCGTGCTGCGCGGCGACCTGGGCCGCTCCTACTCCGGTCTGCCGGTGAGTAGCGTTCTGGCCCATGCCTTTCCGGCCACGCTGCGGCTCGCGCTGATCGCCCTGGTCGTCGAGGCGGTGCTCGGCATCGGCTTCGGGGTGATCGCCGGCCTGCGCACCGGCGGCCTGTTCGATGCGGGCGTGCTGATCATCGGCCTGGTCATCATCGCGGTGCCCATCTTCGTCCTGGGGTTTTTGGCCCAGTTCGTCTTCGGGGTGAAGCTGGGCATCGCGCCGGTCACGGTGGGCGAGCGGTCGACGTTCGGGCGTCTGCTGCTGCCCGGGATCGTGCTGGGTTCGGTGTCGTTCGCCTACGTGGTGCGGTTGACCCGGTCCGCGGTGGCCGCCAACGCGCAGGCCGATTACGTCCGCACCGCGACCGCCAAGGGGTTGTCCCGGCCGCGCGTGGTGGCGGTGCACATTCTGCGCAATTCGCTGATCCCGGTCGTCACCTTCCTGGGCGCCGACCTGGGGGCGCTGATGGGCGGAGCCATTGTGACGGAAGGCATTTTCAACATCCACGGCGTCGGCGGTGTGCTGTATCAGGCCGTCACTCGGCAGGAGGCGCCGACCGTGGTGTCGATCGTGACGGTGCTGGTGGGGATCTACCTGATCACCAACCTGGCCGTCGACCTGCTGTATGCCGCCCTGGACCCGAGGATCCGGTATGGCTGAGCCGTCGGCGAGGCGCAGCGGCTTCTGGCGGGACACCTGGCGCGGGTTGCGGGGGCGCCCGAAGTTCGTCGTCGCCGGCCTGCTGATCCTGTTCATCGTGCTCGTCGCGATGTTCCCGGCGCTGTTCACCGGGGCCGATCCCGGCTACGCCGACCCCGCCCAGAGCCTGCTGCCGCCGTCGCGTGCGCACTGGTTCGGCACCGACCTGCAGGGCCACGACGTCTACGCCCGCACCGTCTATGGCGCGCGGGCCTCGGTCACCGTCGGCGTGGGGGCGGCCCTGGTGGTGTTCGTCGTCGGCGGCGCGCTCGGCGCGCTGGCCGGCTTCTACGGCGGCTGGGTCGACGCGGTGGTCTCGCGCGTCAGCGACGTGTTCTTCGGGTTGCCGCTGCTGCTCGCCGCGATCGTGCTCATGCAGGTCATGCGGCACCGCACGGTGTGGACCGTGATCGCCATCCTGGCGTTGTTCGGCTGGCCGCAGGTGGCCCGCATCGCGCGCGGATCGGTGCTGGCGGTGCGCGCCAGCGACTACGTCCTGGCTGCAAAAGCTTTGGGGCTGAGCCGCTTCCAAATTCTGCTGCGCCACGCGCTACCCAACGCCCTGGGGCCGGTCATCGCGATGGCCACCCTCGCCCTGGGCGTCTTCATCGTCACCGAGGCGACGCTGTCCTACCTCGGTGTCGGGCTGCCGAGCACCGTGGTGTCCTGGGGCGGCGACATCAACCTGGCCCAGACGCGGCTGCGGGCCGGCTCGCCCATCCTGTTCTATCCGGCCGGCGCGCTGGCGATCACGGTGTTGGCCTTCATGATGATGGGCGACGCGCTGCGCGACGCGCTCGATCCGGCGTCCCGGGCGTGGCGGCCATGACCGGGGGACCGCTGCTGGCTATCGAGGGCCTCGAGGTCCGCTTCGGCGATCAGGCCGCCGTGCGCGGCGCGGATCTGACGATCCTGCCCGGGCAGACCGTCGCGGTAGTGGGCGAGTCGGGTTCCGGGAAATCCACCACGGCCGCGGCGATCCTCGGGCTGCTTCCGCCCGGCGGCCGGATCACCGCCGGGCGCATCCTCTTCGACGGATCCGACCTCGCCGCGGCCGACCGCCGGACGCTGCGGGCGATCAGGGGCCGCGAGATCGGCTACATACCCCAGGACCCGACGACCAACCTCAATCCCGTCTGGAAGGTCGGCTTCCAGGTCTCAGAAGCGCTGCGGGCCAACACCTCCGATCGCCGGACGCGGGAACGCGCGGTGGAGCTGCTGGCCCGGGCGGGCATGCCGGACCCGGCGAAGCAGGCGGGTCGCTACCCGCACCAACTGTCCGGCGGCATGTGCCAGCGGGCGTTGATCGCGATCGGGTTGGCGGGCCGGCCGCGGCTGCTGATCGCCGACGAGCCGACCTCCGCGCTGGACGTGACCGTGCAGCGGCAGGTGCTCGACCACCTGCAGGGGCTCACCGGCGAACTCGGCACCGCACTGCTGCTGATCACCCACGACCTGGCGCTGGCCGCCGAACGCGCCGAGTCCGTGATCGTGATGCGCGCCGGGGTTGTGGTGGAATCCGGTGCCGCGGAGGCGATCCTGCGCGACCCGCAACACGACTACACCCGGCGGCTGGTGGCCGCGGCGCCGTCGCTGTCGGTCAAGAGTCGGGCCCGGCCCACGGGTCACCGGGCCTCCGGCGACATCCTCGTCGCCTCGGAGTTGACCAAGGTCTACCGCGAGTCGCGCGGGTGGCGGCGAACGCGGCACCCGGATTTCCGTGCCGTCGACGGGGTTTCGCTTCGGCTACGGCGGGCGAGCACGTTAGCGATCGCCGGGGAGTCGGGTTCGGGCAAATCCACGCTGGCGCGGATGGTGCTCGGCCTGCTGTCGCCGACTTCGGGCACGGTCGTCTTCGACGGCGCCCGCGTCGACGCCGCACTGAGCCGGCAGCAGCAGCTGGCCTTCCGGCGGCGGGTGCAACCGGTGTTCCAGAACCCTTACAGCAGCCTGGATCCCATGTACACGGTGTTTCGCGCCATCGAGGAACCGCTGCGCATCCACCGCCTCGGTGACCGCGGGCAGCGCGAGCGCGCGGTACGTGAGCTCGTCGACCAGGTCGCGTTGCCGTCGTCGGTCTTGGGGCGGCTGCCCCGCGAGCTGTCGGGGGGTCAACGGCAGCGGGTGGCGATCGCCCGGGCGCTGGCGCTGCGCCCGGACGTGCTGGTGTGTGACGAGGCGGTCTCCGCGCTCGACGTGCTGGTGCAGGCGCAGATTCTGGAGTTGCTGGCCCGCCTGCAGGCCGAACTGGGCCTCGCCTACCTGTTCATCAGCCACGACCTGGCGGTGATCCGGCAGATCGCCGACGAAGTCCTGGTGATGCGTGCCGGCCGCGTGGTGGAGCAAGCCGCCACCGAGGAGCTGTTCACCAAGCCGCGGCACGAGTACACCCGTCAGCTGCTGGAGGCCATCCCGCGCGCGCCGGTGCCACCGGGATAGGTTGGCAACCTGTGACGGCTGATCCACTGGCTCCGCTGATGGAGTTGCCGGGCGTGGCCGAGGCCAGCGACCGGGCCCGCGACGCGCTGGGTCGCGCCCATCGCCACCGGGCCAACCTGCGGGGCTGGCCGGTGACAGCGGCCGAAGCGGCGTTGCGGGCGGCCCGCGCGTCGTCGGTGCTGGACGGCGGACCCGTGCGGTTGGAAGACCTCGCGGACGCGGCGGGGGTGAGCGATCCGGTGTTCGGCGGGGCGCTGCGGGTAGCCCAGGCGCTGGAAGGCGGCGAGGGTCCGCTGATCGGGATCTGGCGGCGGGCGCCGCTACAGGCGCTGGCCCGGCTGCACATGCTGGCGGCGGCCGACCAGGTCGACGAGGACCAGCTGGGCCGGCCGCGCGCCGATGCCGGCGTCGCGCAGCGGCTGGAGTTGCTGGCGGAGTTGGTCAGCGGCGGCACGCAGGCGCCCGCGCCGGTGGTCGCCGCGGTCGCGCACGGCGAACTGCTGACGCTGCGGCCGTTCGGCAGCGCGGACGGCGTGGTGGCCCGCGCCGTGTCGCGGTTGGTGACCATCGCCAGCGGGCTGGATCCGCACGGACTGGGTGTGCCCGAGGTGAGTTGGATGCGGCAGCCCGCCGACTATCGCGACGCGGCCCGGGGCTTCGCCGAGGGCACCGCGGCCGGGGTGGGCGGCTGGCTGGTGCTGTGCTGCCGGGCGATGCGAGCCGGTGCGCAGGAGGCTCTGACGATCGCCGAGTCGCTGTCGGGTTGATAGCTGGACCGGTGACCGGAGGGCGGCGGAAAACGCCGCCGGACAATGCAAAGCGGGCGACGTCCCGAAGTATTCGGTCCGCCGCCCGCTAGCACGGAACTCGGTTACCATGCGTGCATCTCTGGGCTGCGTGGGTTGGCCTCGGCGATCTTGCGATGCTTCCGGTCGCAACCCCACCCAAAGGGCCGTCGACGCCGTCCACAATCCGCAATTACGCAGGCCCGCAACACTTCTGCCATTATCGCGGCTATGACTCCGCGTGGGTGCCGAGCACCGTGCTGGGCGCCCGGGTCGGGAGATCGAACCTTCTCTTCCGGATCGACCTAGGCCTCACCGGGCTTCCGTGGTTCCTTTGTACTACTAGACCCTTAACGCAGCAAGGCCCAATTTTGCGAAAGTTGCCAAGCGGCGCCGGAAATGCGTTTGCTGTGTATCCCCGGGCGCGGGCTAGAACGCGAAGCGGCGCAACAGCGAATAGGTGACCGCGCCGGCGGCCAGCGCACTGACGCCCACGGCTGCGGTCGTCGCGATCGCCGCACCCGACGGCGCCGGGATCCGGTCGCGCAGCGACACCGGCCGCGAGAAGGACAGCACGGGCCACCCACGCTCGACGGCTTCCCGGCGCAGCCCGCGGTCGGGGTTCACCACGCTGGGATGCCCGACGGATTCGAGCATCGGCAGGTCGGTGATCGAGTCCGAGTACGCGTAGCAGTGCTCCAGCGGGTAGCCCTCCCGGGCGGCCAGCTCGTGGATCGCCTGGACCTTGCCCTCGCCGTAGCAATAGAACGCGATCTCGCCGGTGTACCGGCCGTCCTCGACCACCATGCGGGTCGCCATCGCGTGCGTGGCGCCGAGCGCCCGGGCAATCGGGGCCACGATCTCCTCGCCGGAGGCGGAGACCACGACGACGTCGCGGCCGCACAGCTTGTGGGCGGCGATCAGGTCCGCGGCTTCGGCGAAGACCAGTGGCGTGACGATGTCGTGCAGCGTTTCGTTGACGATCGACTTGACCTGTTCCACATCCCAACCGGCGACCATGTTGGTCATGTGGATGCGCATCCGGTCCATCTGGTCATGATCGGCCCCGGAGAGCAGGTAGATGAACTGGGCGTAGCTCGACTTGAGCACGGCGCGGCGGTTCAGCAGTCCCTGGTTGAAGAACGGTTTGCTGAACGCCAGGGTGCTGGACTTGGCGATGATCGTCTTGTCCAAGTCGAAGAAGGCCGCGGTGCGGGCCCGGGGAGTCGTGTGCTGCTCATCGGCCGGGTCGAAGACGGTCACGGCCCCAGCATAGGTCGGTGCTCCGCCGGCGCTGCGGTCTTGGGCCCGAAATGGCCGCTCAGCAAAGTGGGACCTACGGTAACGGCAGTGTTCTTGCGGCTCAACGTGTTCTTTCATAGAAAGAGCTATTGCGTTACCGCGGCTTGGCATGTGTATAGTAAGCATTACTCGGCCTGAGCCGAGGGTGCATCAGCCCGACCCCCCGGGGCTGATGCACGACGACCCTCGCCTCCTCCCCCCCTGGCGGGGGTCGTCCCTTTTCTAGGGTCAGTTCCGCTCATACGGACCGCGCGGCGCGGCCGCTCGAGTAGTTGCGGACATTCCCACCTCTGCGCGCCGGCCGACGTCTTTGTGCACACTCGCGTCTCTATCCCCAAATTCGGGGTTTGGGACTGGTGTCCAACATCGTGGCCCCGCAGAGTGGGCGCGTGACGAGCACACCTCAGGCCGAAGTGGCGACCGCCGCGGGCGTGCTGGCGGTGCTGGCGGACGCGGAGCTGCGCGGGGAGTTGGATCGGGTCGCCGCGGCCGTCGGCGTCCGCGTCGTCCATGCCGGCGGCGCCGTGAGCCGCAAGACCTGGTCCGCGGCCGCGGCCGTGGTGCTGGATGAGGCGGCGGCCGAGCGGTGCGGGCGGGCGGCGTTGCCGCGCCGCGCTCACGTGATCGTGCTGACGGCCGCCGAACCGGCGACCGCGACGTGGGCCGCGGCCGTCGCGGTCGGTGCCGGGCAGCTGTTGCGGCTGCCCGAGCAGGAGCGCGGGTTGGTGCGCGCGCTCGCCGAGGCGGCCGATGCGTTCGCCGACGACGGGCCGCGCGGCGACGTGGTGGCCGTGATCGGAGGGTGCGGCGGATCCGGTGCGTCGTCGCTGACGGTCGCAATCGCCCAGGCCGCCGCGGAGGCGCTGGTGGTGGACCTCGACCCGTGGGGCGGCGGGATCGACCTGCTGTTGGGCGCCGAGAGCGTGGCGGGCCTGCGCTGGCCGGACCTGGCGGTCCAGAGCGGCCGGCTCAACTGGTCGGCCGTGCGTGCGGCGTTACCCCGGCACGGGGGCGTCAGCGTGCTGTCCGGCACGCGGCGTGGGTACGAGCTGGCGCCCGGGCCGGTGCACGCCGTCCTCGACGCCGGCCGGCGGGGCGGGGTGACGGTGGTCTGCGATCTTCCCCGTCGCCTGACCGATGCGGCGCACGCTGCGCTGGACGCCGCCGACCTCGTCGTCGTGGTCAGCCGCTGCGACGTGCGCGCATGCGCGGCGACGGGTGCGCTGGCCCCGGTGCTGGCCGCCGTCAACCCCAACCTTGGATTGGTGGTGCGGGGTCCGTCGCCCGGCGGGTTGCGGGCGGCCGAGATCGCCGACATCACCGGGTTGCCCCTGCTGGCCTCCATGCGAGCCGAGCCGCGAGTCGCCGAGCAACTCGAGCGCGGTGGCCTGCGGGCCGGGCGGCGCTCCGCGCTGGCGGCGGCGGCGCGCCGGGTGCTCGCCGTGCTGCCGCGGGCGTCGTCCGGGCCGGCACGGAACGGTAGGGCCGCGTGAGCGGCTCGCTGATCGACCGGGTGCGCGAGCGGCTGGCGGCCGAATCCGGCCCGCTGGGGCCGAACGTCGTCGCCGCCGCGATCCGCGCGGAGTCCGGCGGGATGCTCGGGGACACCGAGGTGCTGGCCAATCTGCGGGTGCTGCAGACCGAACTGACCGGCGCCGGCATCCTCGAGCCGTTGTTGTGCGCGGACGGCACCACTGACGTCTTGGTCACCGCACCGGACGCGGTGTGGGTCGACGACGGAAACGGCCTGCGGCGCACGCAGGTCCGGTTCGCCGACGAGGCGTCGGTGCGGCGCCTGGCGCAGCGGCTGGCGCTGGCCGCCGGCCGGCGCCTGGACGACGCGCAGCCGTGGGTGGACGGCCAGCTGACCGGCATCGGCGCCGGGTTCACGGTGCGACTGCACGCGGTCCTGCCGCCCGTGGCCGTCGCGGGCACGTGCTTGTCGCTGCGGGTGCTGCGGCCGGCCAGCCAGGACCTGGCGGCCCTGACCGCGTCGGGCGCCCTGGCGCCCGAGGCCGCGGCCATGGTTGCCGACATCATCGCCGCCCGGCTGGCCTTCTTGGTGTGCGGCGGAACGGGTGCGGGCAAGACGACCCTCTTGGCGGCCATGCTCGGGGCCGTCGCGCCGACCGAGCGCATCGTCTGCGTGGAGGATGCCGCCGAGTTGGCGCCCCGGCATCCGCACCTGGTGAAGCTGGTCGCGCGGTGCGCCAACGTCGAAGGCGTCGGCGAAGTGGGCGTGCGCCAGCTCGTTCGCCAGGCCCTGCGGATGCGGCCGGACCGCATCGTGGTCGGCGAGGTGCGCGGCGCCGAGGTGGTGGATCTGCTGGCGGCCCTGAACACCGGCCACGACGGGGGAGCGGGCACCGTGCACGCGAACAACCCCGCGGAAGTTCCCGCCCGGCTGGAGGCGCTGGGCGCGCTGGGCGGTCTCGACCGCGCGGCGCTGCACAGTCAACTCGCCGCCGCAGTGCAGGTGCTGTTGCACGTCGGGCGGGATCGCAGCAGGCGGCGCCGGCTCGGCGAAATCGCCGTGCTGCGCCGGGTTGCCGGCCGGGTGCGGGCGGTCACCGTGTGGCATGCCGACGCCGGCATGACCGACGACGCCGCGCTCCTGCGCCGGTTGCTGCACAGCCGGATGCCGGCGTGAACGCCCCCGCCGCCGGAGTGCTGTTGGCGCTCGCGCTCGTCGTCGTTCCGTCGTCACCGCGGTACCGCCTCGCGCCCGTGACGTCACGCCGCCCATGGCGCCAGCTGGCCGGGCCGCGGGGGGCGGCCTGCCTCGCCGCGGGGGCGGTGGCCGCCGCCGCGGTGCTGCTGCCGTTGACGACGGTGCTGACCGTGGGTGTCGTGGGCGCGACAGCGAACCTGCGCTACCGCCGCCGCCATCGCATCCGGCGCGCCGTCGGCGAGGGCCGGGCGCTGGAAGGCGCACTCGACGTGCTCGTCGGCGAACTGCGGGTCGGCTCCCATCCGGTGCGCGCGTTCGCCGTGGCCGCGGGGGAATCCGCGGGCGCGGTCGCCGAGTCGTTTCGGGCGGTCGCTGCCCGCGCCAGATTGGGGGCGGACGTCGCGGCCGGTCTGCGGGCCGCGGCGCAGTCGTCGACCCTGCCCGCGCATTGGGATCGTCTGGGGCTGTGCTGGCAACTGGCCAGCGACCACGGCCTGGCCATAGCCACCCTGATGCGCGCCGCGCAGCGCGACATCGCGGAGCGGCAACGCTTTTCGGCGCGGGTGACGTCGAACATGGCCGGCGCGCGGGCGACCGCGGCGATCTTGGCGGCCCTGCCGCTGCTCGGCGTGCTGCTGGGCCAACTGATCGGAGCCCGGCCGCTGGCCTTCCTGCTCAACGGGCGCGCCGGCGGATGGTTCTTGGTCGTCGGTTCCTCCCTGGCGTGCGGGGGGTTGTTGTGGGCCGACCGCATCACGGATCGGCTCGGGTCGTGACGGCGGCGGCGGTGTTGCTGGCGGTGGCCGCGTGGATGGGTCCCGGCCCGGCACTGGTGCGGGCGCGG
Organism: Mycobacterium sp. E3247; assembly: GCF_001667785.1. NCBI lineage: Bacteria > Bacillati > Actinomycetota > Actinomycetes > Mycobacteriales > Mycobacteriaceae > Mycobacterium > Mycobacterium sp. E3247. Next base: position 8,931 of record NZ_LZJG01000457.1, read on the forward strand.
GCGCCGGTCCGCGAGAATCGGGCGCGCAGCGCGCTCGGCCGGGCGCGCAGCGAGGATCCGCTGGCGGTCGCATCCTGCTTGGACGTGCTGGCCGTGTGCCTGGCAGCGGGCATGGCGGTGGCCACCGCGGCGTCCGCCGCCGCGGCGTCCGCGCCGCCGGAGTTGGCCCGCGTCCTGCGGCGCGCGGCCGATCTGCTGGCGTTGGGCGCCGATCCCGTCGCGGCCTGGACGGTCACGGCCGATCCACGGGCCGACCTGGCCGACGCGCAGGTGGAGGCGCTGCTGCGGCTGGCCCGGCGCTCGGCGGCGTCGGGCGCCGCGCTGGCCGAGGGCGTCGCCGAGTTGGCGGACCAATCCCGCCACAACGCCGCGCACGCTGCCACCGCCACCGCCGAGCGCGCCGGGGTGTTGATCGCCGGGCCGCTCGGATTGTGCTTCCTGCCGGCGTTCGTATGCCTGGGCATCGTTCCCGTGGTGGCCGGGCTCGCCGGTCAGGTATTGCAGTCGGGATTATGGTGAAGAGAAAGGGAAGTGTTGCTGCACAACATGTTTCGTGGCCTGGTGGCCCGTGTAACGGTTCTGGCGTCCGACGAGTCGGGCATGTCCACGGTCGAGTACGCCATCGGCACCATCGCCGCCGCCGCCTTCGGTGCGATCCTGTACACCGTCGTGACCGGCGACTCCATCGTGTCGGCGCTGACCCACATCATCGGTCGGGCGCTCAGCACCAAGGTCTAGCGGGCAGTGCGGGTGCCGGCACCGTGGAGGCGGCCTTGGGCGTGGCCACGCTGGTCGTCGTGCTGGTGCTGTGTCTGGCCGGCATCGCCGCGCTGTCGATGCAGGTCCGCTGCGTGGACGCCGCCCGGGAGGCGGCCCGGCTGGCCGCCCGCGGCGACGAACGGTCGGCGCTCGGCGCGGCTCGGCGCATCGCCCCCGCCGGGGCGCGCGTCGAGGTGCACCGCGACGGCGAGTTCCTGGTGGCCACCGTCGTCGCGCGTTCGGAGCTGTTGCCGGCGCTCGACATCGCGGCCAAAGCGGTCTCGGTCGCCGAGCCGTCGGCATGACCGCGGCTCGACCACCCTGGTCGCGGCCTGGATGGTGGCGGTGCTGCTGTGCACCACGGTCGCCGCGGCCTGGGTCGGCGCGGTCGTGGTCGCGCGCCACCGCGCGCAGGCGGCGGCCGACCTTGCCGCGTTGGCCGCCGCCGGCCGGTTGGCGGCCGGACCCGAAGCCGCGTGCGCCCGTGCGACGGCGGTGGCCCGGGCGATGGGGACCGAGGCCGGTTGCGCGGTGGACGATCTCGACGTCGTCGTCACGGTGCGTGTCGCGGTCCTCGGCGGGGCGGCGAGCGCCGCCGCACGGGCGGGGCCTGCGCCCGGCTAGGAGCCCGGGTCGGGGCCGCCCGACAATCCCACGGCGGCCAGTTCCTCGTTGGAGGGCAACCGCAGCGAGACCAGCCCGGCGTAGGCGCCCGGTTCGATCTCCACCCTGTTGACGGTGACGTGCACCGGCACCCACTCGGTGTCGCGGCCGGGCATTCGCAGCACTCGGCTGGTGGCGCCGTGGACGAATTCCTCGGTCATCGAGGACACCAGGTGCTGGTCATCGGGGTGCACCTTCGGCTTGCCCGTCTCACTGCCTCGCCAGTCGTAGAAGGTGCACGGCTCGTCCAGCCATTTCAGCAGGGCCCAGTTCTTGAGGTCGATCAGCGCGCGGTGCACGCCGGCCTGGGCGAGCCCGCTCAGGATCCGTTGCGCCAGATCGTCTGTCGACACCTCCGGGCCCTTGAGTTCCGCGCGCCAGTTGATCGCCCGCGCGACCAGATGGTCCCGGCCGTCGGGGCCGGGCTCCAGGCCGGTGCGCGCCACGAAGCCGATGCGCATGGGGTTGCCCTGCCAGTCGGTGAGATCCCATGTGCTGCAAAGTGTTTGGTCGGGCTCGGCCTTGACGGCCATCGCGAGCACCTTGGTTTCGTTCTGGTTGAGCTCGCGCGAGGGAAGGTCTTCCGCGAAGGCCCTGCCGAAGGTCACCTCGACTTCGGGATTCTTCCCGCTGTTCACCAGCGACTCCCGGGTGTCGGTGGCGACGCCCAGGGTCAGGTCCCACTTCAGAGGCCCCGGGGTGGGGCGTTCGGGCGGCTCGACGTCGGCGGGGCCGGTCCACACGTGCACGCCGTGGATGTAGCCGTCGGACATCACCACCGGTTCGGTGCGAATGACGCGGTCGCGCTTGGGAGTGATGCTGGTCAGGCTCTGCCCGGTCTGCACCGACTCGGCGATCGCCGTCCGAACCGCGGAGAGGTAGGGGCTGCGGCGCATGAACGTGGTGATGGGGACGAGGTTTTTCAGCTGGCGTCCCTGCGCCACCACGGTGGGTTCACCCCCCAGCGTCTCCACGAGCAACCAGTCGTGGCCCATACGGTGAGATTTTACGGCGACGACCCGCATCCTTGGGGGCCGGCCGTCATCCCGCGGAGCGCTCCGCGTGCGGCAACTGCGCGAGCACCAGCCGCAGGACTCGCACCGCACCCGCCTTGTCGAGCGGGTCGTTGCCGTTGCCGCACTTGGGCGACTGCACACAGGAGGGGCATCCGCGCGGGCACTCGCATGCCTCGATGGCCGCGGCGGTCGCGCCCAGCCAGGTGCTCACCTGGCGAAACCCGCGTTCGGCGAACCCGGCCCCACCCGGATAGCCGTCGTACACGAAAACGCTGGGCAGACCGGCCGGGTCGGGTCCCACCGCGGTGGACAGGCCGCCGATGTCGCCACGGTCGCAGCTGGCCACCAGCGGGAGCAGGCCGATCGCCGCATGCTCGGCGGCGTGTAGCGACCCGGGAATCCGCGGCGCATCAATACCGTTGCGCAGCAACGCCTCTTCGGTGATGGTGTACACCACCGCGGTGGTCGCCAGCGTCTGTTCGGGCATGTCTAGCTCGATGAAGTCGATGACCTCCCCCGAAGGCCGGCGGCGCAGGTACCCCACCACCCGGTGGGTGACGGTGACCGGCACCAGCCCCAGGGTGACCGGCCCGTAGCGCGAGCGTTCGCCGGTACCGGTGACGGCGATGTCGGTGATTTCCCGCGCGAACGTGGCGTAACCGGGGTCCTCGGCGTGCACGAAGGCGATCGCGTCCTCGAGGTCCAGCGAGTCGACGACGTAACTCTCGCCCTGATGCAGATAAACCGCGCCCGGATGGACCGAAGCCGGCGCCTGGCCGACGCCGGTGCTGCCCAGCAACCGCCCGGTGTCGGCCTCCACGATGACGATCTGGCCGCCCGCCGATCCCCGGATGTCCACCGCGCCATGCGGTTCCAGACCGGCCGCGGGAAAGTACTTGCCGTTGCGGCGCCGCAGCAGTCCGTCATCGACCAGGGCCTCGGCCACCCCGGCGGCACCGAAGTCACGCACCTCCGCCTCGTCGAGCGGCATTTCGGTTGCGGCACAAAGAAGTTGGGGCCCCAGAATGTAGGGATTGGCGGGATCGATCACCACCCGTTCGACCGGCCTGCCCAGCAACGCCGCCGGGTTGTGCACCAGGTAGGTGTCCAGCGGATCGTCGCGGGCGATCAGCACGACCAGCGCGCCCTGCCCGCGCCGGCCCGACCGGCCGGCCTGCTGCCAGAACGAGGCGACCGTCCCGGGGAACCCGGCAAGCACCACCGCGTCCAGCCCCGCGATGTCGACACCCAGCTCCAGGGCGTTGGTGGTGGCCAGCCCGCGCAGCCGGCCCTCCGCCAGGGCGCGCTCCAGCGCGCTGCGGTCCTCGGCGAGATAGCCGGCCCGATAGGAGGCCACCTTGCCGGAGAGCTCCGGCGCGATGTCGTCCAACCGCGCCTGGGTGCCCAGCGCGGTGAGCTCGGCGGCGCGGCGCGACCGGACGAACGTCAGCGTCTGCGCCCCCTCGGCGACCAGGTCGGCCATCACCCGCGCCGCCTCCGCGCCAGCCGAACGGCGCACCGGCGCGCCGTTCTCGCCCAGCAGGTCGGTCCGCAGCGCCGGTTCCCACAACGCCACCGTCCGGGCGCCCTGGGGGGAACCGTCCTCGGTGACCTCGTCGACCGGGAGCCCGATGAGCTCGGCGGCCGTCGCGCCCGGCGCGTCCGTCGTCGCGCTGGCGAAGATGACCGTCGGTGTAGCGGAGTAGCGCGCGCACAGCCGCAGCAACCGGCGCAGCACCATCGCCACGTTCGATCCGAAAACTCCACGGTAGTAATGGCATTCGTCGACGATCACGAACCGAAGCCCGCGCAGCAGCACGGCCCAACGGGCGTGGTTGCGCAAGATCGACAGATGGATCATGTCGGGGTTGGAGAACAGCCAGCGGGAGCGTTCGCGCGCAAACCTGCGCACTTCCGGGGGGCTGTCACCGTCGTAGGCGGTGGGTGCGACGTCGTGGCACCGCGGGATGGCCGCGGTGAGCGCGTGCGCGGCGCGCAATTGATCGTGGCCCAGCGCCTTCGTCGGCGACAGGTACAGCGCCCGGGCGCGGGGATCGGTGGCCAGCGCGTTGAGCACGGGCAGCTGATAGGCCAGCGACTTGCCCGACGCGGTCCCGGTGCTCACCACCACGTGACGGCCGGCGTGCGCCAATTCCGCGGCCACCGACTGATGTGACCAGGGTGAGCTGACGCCGCGGTCGGTGAACGCGCGCACCACGTCGGGCTCGGCCCACGCCGGCCAGCCGTGCGGGCGGCCGCCGCGGGCCGGCAGCTCGGCGACGTGGCGCAGCGGGTGCTCGTCGGCCGCGGTTCCGGCGAGCGCGGCGGCGAGCAGCTCGCTACCGAAACTCGTCATCCGCACCCTCCTGGGACTCGGCCGAGACTGCGTCCAACGGCGCAAGTCTGTCGCCGAAGCGATGAACATGGTTGACTATTTGCGGTCGCAGCTTCTGTGTTCGTGTCAAACTTTCGCAGGATCTATCGTTGCGGCCGCGGTTCCTGCGAGGTTAATCGGTCGGGTGAAGTTCCGGCGACTGAGCGAGGTATGGCGGTCGTACAGGCCCGGGGCATCGAAAGGCGATGCCCCGCACCCAGAAGAAAAGGAAAGATCGAGAGATGCCACAGGGAACTGTGAAGTGGTTCAACGCGGAGAAGGGCTTCGGGTTCATCGCCCCCGAAGACGGCTCCGCAGACGTGTTTGTCCACTACACGGAGATCCAGGGTTCGGGCTTCCGCACCCTCGAAGAAAACCAGAAGGTCGAGTTCGAGATCGGCCACAGCCCTAAGGGCCCCCAGGCCACCGGAGTCCGCTCCGTCTAAGACGAGCCGAATCTCCACGAACCCCCCGTGCAGTCCCGCCCAGCGGGCCCGCCGGGGGGTTTTCGTAACCCGGCGGGCTCGCGAGGTCGCCGGCGCGCCGCGCCTCAAGACGCGGACGGTCGACCTGGCCTACTGTCGGTGGCGTGAGCCAGCTTTCCTTCTTCACAGCGGAGTCGGTGCCGCCCGCGGTCGCCGATCTCTCCGGGGTGCTGGCGGCTTCCGGTCAGATCGTCATGGTCGGTGGCCACGAGGCGCAGGGCGCACGGCTTTCCGTGGTGGTGGACCAGCCGTGGCGCGCCGGCGCGCTGGCCGAGATGATCCGCGAGGCCGGCCTGGCGTTCGAGATCGGCCGCACCGACGAGGACACCCCGCTGGTGCGGACGACGGTCACCGCGTCCCTGGTGAATTTGGCCACCGAATGGACGCGCGGGGCGGTCAAGACCGTGCCGCCGCGGTGGCTGCCCGGGCCACGCGAATTGCGGGCATGGACGCTGGCGGCCGGTCATCCCGACGGCGACCATTATCTGCTCGGGCTCGATCCCCACGCGCCCGATACCCATTCCCCGCTGGCGTCGGCTTTGATGCGGGTCGGAATCGCCCCCACCCTGATCGGCACCCGCGGTGGTCGCCCGGCGCTGCGGATCAGCGGGCGTCGGCGGCTATCGCGCCTGGTAGAGAACGTGGGCGACGCCCCCGCCGGGGTCGAGGCATCATCGGTGTGGCCGCGGGTATAACCGCCGAAACAGATTTGCGATTCCGCTTGCCGGTTTGCGCAGTTGCGCCCAAGGGTGCGAAATTGTCAGGTGCCCGAGGGCGAAGGAACGCTGGCGTATCTGAATTTCCGCGGAATTTTCCACGCCGGCCTGTCATTCTTCTGCGGGGCGGCCTCGCAGGGGGGCCGGGATCAAGGATGGAGCGTAAGCGTAGTTGGCCGACCAGAATCTCAAGGACCGCGAAAGCGGCCGGGCTGGGAGCCGTAGGCGACTCGTCATCGTCGAGTCGCCGACCAAGGCGCGCAAATTGGCCGGCTACCTGGGGTCCAACTACATCGTCGAATCCTCGCGGGGACACATCCGCGACCTGCCCCGCGCCGCGGCCGACGTGCCGGCGAAATACAAGTCCGAGCCGTGGGCCAGGCTCGGGGTCAACGTCGATCACGACTTCGAACCGCTCTACATCATCAGCCCGGAGAAGAAGAGCACCGTCAGCGAACTGAAGGGCTTGCTGAAAGGCGTCGACGAGCTCTATCTCGCCACCGATGGTGACCGCGAGGGCGAAGCCATCGCCTGGCACCTGCTGGAAACCCTGAAGCCCAACATCCCGGTCAAGCGGATGGTGTTCCACGAGATCACCGAGCCGGCCATCCTCGAGGCCGCCGAAAACCCCCGTGACCTGGACATCGACCTGGTCGACGCGCAGGAAACCCGCCGCATCCTGGACCGCCTGTACGGCTACGAGGTCAGCCCGGTGCTGTGGAAGAAGGTCGCGCCCAAGCTGTCGGCGGGCCGGGTGCAGTCGGTGGCCACGCGCATCATCGTGCAGCGGGAACGCGACCGCATGGCGTTCCGCAGCGCCTCCTACTGGGACATTCTGGCCCGGCTGGACGCCAGCGTGTCCGACCCGCAGGCCTCACCGCCCACGTTCACCGCCCGGCTGAGCTCCGTCGACGGGCTGCGGGTGGCCACCGGCCGTGACTTCGACTCGCTGGGCCAGCTGCGCAAGTCCGACGAAGTCACAGTGCTGGACGAGGTTCAGGCGACGGAGCTGGCCACCGGGCTGCGTGGCGCCCAGCTCTCCGTCGCCTCGGTGGAGGAGAAGCCGTACACCCGCCGGCCCTACGCGCCGTTCATGACGTCGACGCTGCAGCAGGAGGCGGGCCGCAAGCTGCGGTTCTCCTCCGAGCGCACCATGAGCATCGCCCAGCGGCTCTACGAGAACGGCTACATCACTTATATGCGTACCGACTCGACGACGCTGTCGCAGTCGGCGATCAACGCCGCGCGCACCCAGGCGCGTCAGCTCTACGGCGAGGAGTACGTCTCGCCGTCGCCGCGTCAGTACACCCGCAAGGTGAAGAACGCCCAGGAGGCGCACGAGGCCATCCGGCCCGCCGGCGAGGCGTTCGCGACCCCGGACGCGGTGCGCCGCGAGCTCGACGGCGACGAATTCCGGCTCTACGAGCTGATCTGGCAGCGCACGGTGGCATCGCAGATGGCCGACGCGCGCGGCACGACGCTGAGCCTGCGGATCAACGGTCAATCAACGGCGGCCGGTACCCGAAGAGAAGTCGTGTTCTCCGCGAGCGGGCGCACCATCACGTTCGCCGGCTTCCTGAAGGCCTACGTGGAAACCGTCGACGAATTGGCCGGCGGCGAGGCCGACGACGCCGAGAGCCGGCTGCCGCAGTTGACGCAGGGCCAGCGGCTGGACGCCGTCGAGCTCACCCCCGACGGCCACGCCACCAACCCGCCGGCGCGCTACACCGAGGCGTCGCTGGTGAAGGCGCTCGAGGAGCTGGGCATCGGCCGCCCGTCGACGTACTCGTCGATCATCAAGACCATCCAGGACCGTGGCTACGTGCACAAGAAGGGCAGCGCCCTGGTGCCGTCGTGGGTCGCGTTCGCCGTAACCGGTTTGCTGGAACAGCATTTCGGCAGGCTCGTCGACTACGGCTTCACCGCCGCGATGGAGGACGAACTCGACGCGATCGCCTCCGGGCAGGAGCGGCGCACCGACTGGCTCAACCGCTTCTACTTCGGCGGCGACCACGGGGTGGCCGACTCGGTGGCCCGGTCCGGCGGGCTGAAGAAACTCGTCGGCGTCAACCTCGAAGGCATCGACGCCCGAGAAGTCAACTCCATCAAGCTGTTTGATGACGAGCAGGGCCGGCCGGTGTACGTCCGGGTGGGTAAGAACGGGCCCTACCTGGAACGCATGGTCACCGGCGACGACGGCGAACCGACGCCGCAGCGCGCCAACCTCAACGACTCGCTGACGCCCGACGAGCTGACGCTGGAGGTGGCCGAGCAGCTGTTCGCCACGCCGCAGCAGGGACGCTCGCTGGGCGTCGACCCGCAGACCGGGCACGAGATCGTCGCCAAGGACGGCCGGTACGGCCCCTACGTGACCGAGATCCTGCCTGAGCCGCCCCCGGAAGACGGCGACGCCACCCCAGCCAAGAAGGGGAAGAAGCCCACCGGACCGAAGCCTCGCACCGGTTCGCTGCTGCGCAGCATGGACCTGCAGACCGTCACCCTCGAGGACGCGCTGAAGCTGCTTTCGCTGCCCCGGGTGGTGGGCGTGGACCCCCAGACCGGTGAGGAGATCACCGCGCAGAACGGCCGCTACGGCCCATACCTCAAGCGCGGCACCGACTCTCGCTCGCTGGCCACCGAGGACCAGATCTTCGAGATCACGCTCGACGAGGCGCTGAAGATTTACGCCGAGCCCAAGCGCCGCGGCCGGCAGGCCGCCGCCGCGCCGCCGCTGCGCGAGCTGGGCGCCGACCCGGCGACCGGCAAGCCGATGGTGATCAAGGACGGCCGGTTCGGCCCCTACGTCACCGACGGCGAGACGAACGCGAGCCTGCGCAAGGGCGACGACGTGCTGTCGATCACCGACGAGCGGGCCGCCGAACTGCTGGCCGACCGGCGGGCGCGCGGCCCGGTGAAGCGTCCGGCGAAAAAGGCCGCGCGCAAGAAGGCCCCGGCCAAGAAGGCCGCCAAGCGCGGCAGCTAGCCCCTAGAAGCCAGGGCCGATGGCCTCGCTGTGCACATCCTCGCGCACGGGCCGTGCGGGGTGGGAGTCCGTGGACCCGGCCAGCTTCACCGGCCGCGCCAGCTGGGTGGGGGCGGTGCGTCCGCGCAGCTCGACCACCTCGCCCACATCCCAGCACAGGGCCTCGGCGTCCAGTGCGCCGCTGACCGCGATCGCCGACGCCAGCACGTGCCCGGGCTCCAGCTTGGCCAGCTCGGTCAGCCGGGCGGCCTCGTTGACCGGGTCCCCGATCACCGTGTACTCGAAGCGGGCCTGCGCCCCGATGTGCCCGGCGATCGCCCTGCCCGCCGACACCCCGATCCCGAACTCCGCGGACCCGATCACCGGAAGCAGCTCGTCGTGCAGCTCGCGGGCCGCGGCGAGCGCGCCGCCCGAAGCGTCGGGGTGTTCGATCGGCGCGCCGAAGATCGCCAGCGCGGCGTCGCCCTGGAACTTGTTGACGAAACCGCCGTGGCGGCCGACGGTTTCGACGACCACCCGGAAGAACTCGTTGAGCAGGTGGACCACCTCGGCCGGGGGCCGGGTCGCGGCGAGCTTGGTGGAGCCGACCAGGTCGACGAACAGCACCGCGACGTTGCGCTCCTGGCCGCCCAGCTCGGTGCCGCGCTCCAGTGCCCGCCGGGCGACATCTTCGCCGACGTAGCGGCCGAACAGGTCACGCAGTCGTTGCCGCTCGGAGAGGTCGCGCACCATGTCGTTGAAGCCGGCCTGCAGCAGGCCCAGCTCGCTGGCGTCGTAGATCTGCATGTGCGCGTTGTAGTTTCCGCGCTGCACCTCCGACAGCGCCCAGCGCAGCTGGCGCAGCGGGTCGGCGATCGACATGGCCACCAGCAGGGTGCTGACGAAGCCGATGCCCAGCGCCGCCAGCGCCAGCAACAGGATCGGGGTGAACAGCTTCTCCGGGGTGGCGTGCAGCAGCGACGCCTTGTCCGCCATCACCGCCAGCACGATCGCCAGCACCGGGACCGCGGTGGACAGCATCCACGTCAGGATCTGCCGCAGGATCACGCCGGGCGCCTGGACGTTCTCGGGCACACCGCTGCGCAGGGCCGCCACGGCCACCGGCCGCAGCACCCGCTCGGACTGCAGGTAGCCGATGATCGCGGTGGCCGCGGCGCCCAGCCCGGTGGCGACGGCCACGACGGGCGCGGCAAACCGCGCGACCGACCAGCTGGCGATGATGAACACCACGCCGCCGATGCACCAGGCCGCCATGCTGATCAGCGTGCGGTAGAAGGGCATCCGCAGGGCCCGGCTACGGGCCAGCTCGGTGGCGGCCGGGTCGGCCTCGGCGAGCAGGTTGTCCCGGCGCTGCCAGCGGAAGACCGGCATCAGCAGCTTCAGATTCACCATCCAGCCGGCCAGGAACAACACCACCAGCGCGGCCCCGAAGACCGCCAGGTTCAGAACCGGCAGATCCTGCAGCTGGATGCGATCCTCGGGGGGCAGCGCGTAGCGCAGGAAGCCGAGCACGAACAGGGCGCCGATGATGTCGGCCTGCAGCATGCTCAGCGAGAACAGCGGCCACGGGGTACGCACCACCCACCGGACGAATCCGCTGATCCGCCCGGGCAGTGCTGCCGCTGATGCCACGATCCCACCGTATCGGTCGGCAGGGACTTGTCGGAAACTTACAACGATCTCGAACCGGGCCCAGCCGGGACGAAAACAGGGGGAATGTAACGGGATCGTCGCGATACGGTGGCCGATCGGTATCTGTCGGCGGTGGTGGCTACTGTTACCGGTGATGTCCGGGGTGTTTACGCGGCTGGTAGGCCAGGACGCGGTGACGGCCGAATTGCTTGCCGCCGCCAGGGCCGCCCGCGGTGATCTGGTTCACAGCGACGCCGGCGGCGGGACTATGACACACGCCTGGCTGATCACGGGTCCCCCCGGATCGGGGCGCTCGGTCGCGGCGCTGTGCTTCGCGGCCGCGCTGCAGTGCACGTCTGCTGTCGAAGACGGGGGCCCGGGGTGCGGGCAGTGCCGCGCCTGCACGACGACGATGGCCGGCACCCACGCCGACGTGCGCCGGGTGATTCCCGAGGGGCTGTCCATCGGGGTGGACGAGATGCGCGGCATCGTGCAGATCGCGTCGCGGCGGCCGGCCACCGGGCACCGGCAGATCGTGGTGATCGAGGACGCCGACCGGTTGACCGAGGGCGCCGCCAACGCGCTGCTGAAGGTGGTGGAGGAGCCGCCGCCGTCGACGGTGTTCCTGCTGTGCGCGCCGTCGGTGGACCCCGAGGACATCGCCATCACGTTGCGGTCCCGCTGCCGGCACGTCGCGCTGGTGACCCCGCCGACCGAGGCGATCGCGCGCGTGCTGATCGACAGCGACGGCCTGAGTGCCGACACCGCGAACTGGGCGGCCTCGGTCAGCGGCGGCCACGTGGGCCGGGCGCGGCGGCTGGCGACCGATGCCGAGGCCCGGGCGCGCCGCGAACGGGCGCTGGCGCTGGTTCGCGACGCCGCCACGCCGTCGCGGGCCTATGCCGCCGCCGAGGAGCTGGTGGCCGCGGCCGAGGCCGAGGCCGTGGTGCTCACCGCCGACCGCGCCGAGGCCGAGACGGAGGAGCTGCGGACGGCCCTGGGCGCCGGCGGCACCGGCAAGGGCACGGCCGGGGCGATGCGCGGCGCCGCCGGCGCGATGAAAGACCTCGAACGGCGGCAGAAGTCGCGTCAGACCCGCGCCTCCCGCGACGCGCTGGACCGGGCGCTGATCGACCTGGCGACGTATTTCCGGGACGCGCTCATGCTCTCGGAGGGCGCGGGCTCGGTGCAGCCCAATCACCCGGACATGGCCGACCGGGCGGCGGCCCTGGCCGCCCATGCCGCACCGCCGCGGTTGCTGCGCTGCATCGAAGCGGTGCTGGAGTGCCGCGAGGCGTTGGCGATGAACGTCAAGCCCAAGTTCGCCGTCGACGCCATGGTGGCCACCTTCGGCCAGGAACTGCGCGACTGAACCGTCCGGTGACGATGCACACGGCGCAGCCGTGTGAGGTGGGGGTGCCCCCGCCGCGAAGCGGCTAGGGAGAGAGCCGGGCAATCCTAACTTGGGTCGGCCCGTCCGCCTGCCGTAGACTCGTGCCGCCCGGCATCAGGGTGTGCCGCCTTAGCTCAGTCGGTAGAGCGATTCACTCGTAATGAATAGGTCGGGGGTTCGATTCCCCCAGGCGGCTCCACAGTTCTTCCGCCGGGCGCGGCTTTCAGGCCGGCGCCAGGAAACCCACCGGACCCGAGGCGAGGCACAACGCCAGCGCGGTGGTGTTGGCGCGCACGGTGATCGCGTCCCCCGCGCCGGGCAGCCGGACGAAGACCCGGTTGAGCCCCGGATGCACGGGGACCTTGACGTCTGGTCCCTGCGTCATCGTCAGCGTCATCGTTCCCTCGCTGTTGGCCAGGTAATTGAGTTCGACGCTCCAGTCGGCGGGCAGCAGCGGCCCGTCGAGGACCAGTCGTGCCGGGTGGTCGGGCTGCGCGAAATACCCGCACTGCGGCAAGGGGCCCGGCAGGATGGTCCGGACCCAGGTCACCCGCGCCCTGACCAGGCGGCCGGAGCTGTCGAGCATCCGCAATCGGGTTGTGGCGGAGGCGAATTCGGGCCTGTCTCGCAGCAGGGCGAACAGGTGGCTGGCCAGGTTCTCCGGCGCCGCCACCCGCTGCAGCACCAGCGGATCGACCTCCTGATCCAGCAGCGGCGCCGTGGACGCCGCGTGCGCCGCGGCCAGATCGGCCCGGGCGTTCTGCAGGTACCGCTGGGCCGGGTTGTCGCGCCAGCTGGTCAGGAACGTCGCCGTCGAGTACAGGCTGCTGGCGACGAACAGCGCCGCCAAACCCAGCGTCACCGCGGCGCGTCCGGGCGAGGCGTCCAGCCAGCGCGGCCCGGCGGCCCGGTTGGGCGCCCAGAACGCGACGGCGGCCAGCAGCGCCAGCACGAAGACGAGATCGGGGAAGTACCGCAGGGTTTGGGCGAGTTCCAGCGCGGTCTGCTTCGACGAGCGCATCAGATAGATCGGCACCTGGCAGGCGACGGCGTAGCCGGCCGCGGTCAGCCACACCGCCCCGATGCGCTGCTTGCGCAGCAGCGACACCACCAGCGCGCCGGCCAGCACCAGCCAGCCGAGCGCCATCACCAACGGCGGGGGCGTCGCCCACGGCGAGGCCGGCGCCCACCGGTCCCAGTGCCACGGCCCGCCGGCCAGCCCCGGGACGATGCCGTGCGTGACCGACCGCGCCAGCAGCTGCGACGTCATCGCCAGGTCGGAACTCCACCGCCGCTGGTTCACCACGGCCAGATAGAGCGCGATCCAGCCGGCCGTCAACGCGAGCGTCGCCAGCCACAGCCGGAGCCCGGCGCGCCACACTGTCCGCAGCGCCGCCGGATCGCCCTGCACGTGGCGCAGCAGCGCGGCGACCGCGAAGGCGACGAACGGGATGACCGCGGCCTTCTCGAAGAACAGCAGGCCCCCGAGGTAGACCAGCGTCCCCGTCACCGCGTAGCGCCGGTTGCCGGTGCGGACCAGCAGCACAGCATCGGCGCACACCCAGGCCAGCGCCGCCAGCATCGGCAGCGAGTTCAGCGCCGCCGCCCACCACGCGAACCCCGGCACGGCCAGCGGGGTGAACAGCGCGAACGTCAGCGGGATCAGCAGCACCGGCCGCCAGCCGAGGACGACGTGCAGGGCGCGCAGCAGCGCCAGCGACGCCAGCAGCTGCAGCACGAGCAGGCTGATCGCCGGCCCCGTCCAGTTCAGGGGGGCCAGCCGGATGATCGCGCCGCCGAGCAGGAAAGCGCCAGGCATGACGTGGCCGTCGTGGTCGTCGAACAAGTAGGCGGGCGCGAGCAGGTTGTGGGTGCCGGCCTTGCCGATCAGGATCAGGTCGTCCCAGTAGAAGTAGCCCCCGAACGCCAGCGCCGCGCGAATCCCCAGCTGGACGGCGATCAGCGCGACGGCCACCACCCCTATGTATGGTGGGCCGGTGCGCGCACTGGTCACCGGGGCTGCCGGATTCATCGGGTCGACGCTAGCCGACCGCCTGCTGGCCGACGGCCACACCGTGGTGGGGCTGGACAACTTCGCCACCGGCCGTGCGATCAACATCGAGCACCTGGCCGACAACCCGGCGTACGTCTTCGCCGAAGCCGACATCGTCACCGCCGACCTGCGGGCCATCCTCGACGAGCACCGCCCGGAGGTGGTGTTTCACCTGGCCGCGCAGATCGACGTGCGGCACTCGGTGGCGGACCCGCAATTCGACGCCTCGGTCAACGTCATCGGCACCATCCGGCTGGCCGACGCGGCCCGCATGACCGGGGTGCGCAAGATCGTGCACACGTCCTCGGGGGGATCCATCTACGGCACGCCGCCGGTATACCCGACCCCCGAGACGGTGCCCACGGATCCGGCCTCGCCGTACGCCGCCGGCAAGGTGGCCGGCGAGATCTACCTGAACACGTTTCGCCACCTGTACGGCATGGAGTGCTCGCACATCGCCCCGGCCAACGTCTATGGACCCCGCCAGGACCCGCACGGCGAGGCCGGCGTGGTGGCGATCTTCGCCCAGGCGCTGCTGTCGGGTAAGCCGACCAAGGTGTTCGGCGACGGCGGGAAGACCCGCGACTATGTGTTCGTCGACGACGTGGTCGACGCCTTCGTCAGGGCCTCCGGGGAGGCCGGCGGAGGGCAGCGGTTCAACGTCGGCACCGGGATCGAAACCTCGGACCGCCAACTGCATTCGGCGGTGGCCGCGGCCGTCGGGGGTCCGGACGACCCGGAGTTTCATCCGGACCGGCTGGGCGACCTGAGGCGGTCCTGCCTCGACATCGGTTTGGCGGAACGGGTCTTGGGCTGGCGTCCGCAGGTGCGGCTCGACGACGGCGTGCGCCGCACGGTCGAGTACTTCCGTCACGCCCAGACGGTCTAGGTCCGTTCGGGTTCGGGCGTCTGGGCGCCCTCGAGCGCCAGGGCGCGCGCGAGACGCGCGTAGCGCAGCTCCAGGTCCTTGAACCTCATGTAGGTGCTGAGCGTGGTGAAGCAGAACGCCATGATGAGCGCGTAGAGCATCAGGTCGGTGCCGCGGCGCACCCCGAACCAGTGCGCCACGACCGTGGTGTCGTCGGGCCGCAGCACGGCATAGATGCCGGCCAGCACGAAGACGACGTAGCCGACCTTGACCCAGGCCTTCGATCGCGAGTTGCGACGGGATCGCAGCAGATAGACGAGCAGCGCGATGATCGAGCCGATCAGCAGCACCTGGATCCAGTTCATTTAGGAATCCTCCCTCGCAGGAAACCGTCGAAGATGATGTTGACGCCGTTGAGCAGCGGCTGCCCCTTCGACTTCGAGTAATCGGTGTAGAGCACCTCGACCGGCTGTTCGACGACGCGCCAATGGTTTTCGGCGATCAGCATGATGAACTCGTTGGCGTGGCTCATGCCGCTCATGGTGATGTCCAGCCCGTCGGCGACCTTTCTGTTGAACACCCGCAGCCCATTGTTGGTGTCCGTCAGGCCAAGTCGGCGACCGCGCCGGCTCAGCCGGGCGGCGGTCCGCAGCACGAGCCGCTTGAGAAACGGCGGCCGGGTGCCCATCGCCGCGCCGAACCGCGTCCCGATGACGACGTCGACGTCCTCCGCGCAGAGCCGGTCGACCATCGCCGCCAGGTCCTTGACCCGGTGCTGCCCGTCACCGTCGAACGTGGCGAAGACCTGCGCCCCAGGCTGTTTGCGGGCGTACTCGACGCCGGTCTGGATGGCCGCACCCTGGCCGAGGTTGATCGGATGGCGCACCAGGTGGGCGCCGGCCCGCCTGGCGACCTCACCCGTGCCGTCGGTGCTGCCGTCGTCCACGCAGACGACATTGTCGAAGACGGAGCGCACATCGGCGACCACCTCGCCGATGACGGTGGCTTCGTTGAAGGCGGGGATGACGATCCAGGCGCCCGCGTACTTGGGTGATGCAGTGTCCATTCAGCCCAAAAGGTACACGCGATCAGCCGGCGGGGCGCCCGGCGCGCGACAGCGCCACCAGATGAACGCCGATTCCCACCAGCGGGCCGCATAGCAAGGCGACGACGGTGCGCGTCTGCAGCGGCAGCGGCAACAGCAGCAGCAACCCCGACGCCACCGTCGCGCCGACCCAACCGAGCGCGTACGCCCGGTGTAGCGCCGCCGCCACTGCGGCGGCGCCGGTCAGCGTCAGCATCGCGATCGCCACGGCCGCGGCGGTCAGCCAGGCCAGCAGCGCGCCGCCGGCGTGGTACTGCGGCCCGAAGGCCACCTGCAACAGCCAGGGGCCCACGGCCCAGGCCGCCAGCACCCCCACCGCGCCGATGCCGCCGACGATCGCGGCCGGGGCGACGAGCGCGCGGACCCGGTCGCTGCGCGCGTCGACGAAATGCGCGATCAGGTTGCCCTGCATGGCCGTCAGCGGCACCAGCAGCGGCGCCCGGGTCAACGTCACGGCGAGGATGATCACCCCGCCCTGGGCCCCCAGCTCGTTGCTGGTCAGCTTCAACAACACCGGAAACCCCATCACCAGAACCGCGCTCGCGCCGGCGGCGGTGATCGAATGGGCGGCCCCCCGCAGGAAGGTCTGGGCGCCGCCCGGCGTCCGGCGCCGGGCGGCGGACCGGGCCGAGGGCGAGGCCAGCAGCATGATCAGCCAGGCGACCGCACCCGCCACCGTGGCCCACAGGAAGCCGACCAGGCGCCAGCCCAGGACGACGGTGGCCGCGGCGACCGTCACCCGCATGACCGCGTCGGTCACCATCAGCGCCCCGTAACCGGTCCACCGATCGGTGCCGGCCAGCATGCCCAGCAGCGTGGCGTGCACGCAGAACCCGGCCAGCCCGACGCTGAGCAGCGCCACCGACAGCCAGCGTTGGTCGACGAACACCCGCGCGCTCCACAGCGGCGAGCTGCCGGCGATCACCACGGCAGCGCCGACGCCTACCAGCATGGCCACTCGCAGCGGGTGGGTCCGCGGCTCGTCCGCGGCCGGCGGGGCCGCCGAGAGGTGGCGGCTCGAGCGGACCTCCCGGGTGGTCTCCTGCAGCAGCCCGAAGGCGGCGCCGGTGGCCAGGCCGAACGCCCCCCAGAACACCCCGAACACCGAGAAGCCGTCCGGAGCCAGGTCCCGGGCGGCCAGGTAGATCACCGCGTAACCGCACAGGGCGGTCAGCGCCGTCGCGGTGGCGACCCGGGTCACGCTGCCGCGCGTGATCGGACCGGTGCCGGTGGGGGCTTGGGTACCGCCGACTTCGGGCATCGCCACAATTTGAAAATAGTAAGTGGCCGTGGACGCAGGTCAGCGGCGGCGACCGGGGTTCGCTATCGTGGGCGGCTGTCGGAAAGGACCTTGGCCGCCTTGCGTATCTTCGGGATCTCGCTGCTGGTCACCGTGGCGGCCCTTGCGGTCGGATACGCCCACGGCGGCCTGCGGGACCTGTTCTTACTGCTGGTGCTGGCCACCCTCGAGGTGTCGCTGTCGTTCGACAACGCCATCATCAACGCGGCGATCCTCAAGCAGATGAGCCCGTTCTGGCGGCAGATGTTTTTGACCGTCGGGATTCTCATCGCCGTGTTCGGCATGCGGCTGCTCTTCCCGTTACTGATCGTGTGGGCCACCGCCGGCCTGGACCCCGTCCGCGCGATGGAGCTGGCGCTGCACGCGCCGCCGCACGGCGCGCTGGAATTCCCCGACGGCTCGCCCAGCTACGAGAAGCTGATCGGCGCCGCGCATCCACAGATCGCGGCGTTCGGCGGGATGTTCCTGTTGATGCTGTTCTTGGACTTCATCGTCTACGACCGAGACATCAAGTGGCTCAAGTGGATCGAGGTCCCGTTCGCCCGCATCGGGCGGCTTGGGCAGGTGTCGGTGGCGGTGGCAGTCGTTGCGCTGGTTCTCGTCGGAACCGGGCTGACGCATTCCGGGGACGAGAGTGAGACGGTGCTGACCGCCGGCCTGCTCGGCCTGGTGACGTACCTGGTCGTCAACGGTCTGAGCCGGGCGTTTCGGCCGCCGGACCTCGAGGCGGTGTCGAACGGCAACGCGGTCGGAAAGGCCGGCCTCAGCCTGTTTCTGTATCTCGAGGTGCTTGATGCCGCCTTCTCGTTCGACGGGGTCACCGGCGCCTTCGCGATCACCTCGGACCCGATCGTCATCGCGCTGGGTCTCGGTGTGGTGGGCTCGATGTTCGTCCGGTCCATCACGATCTTCCTGGTGAAGCAGGAAGCGCTGGATCGCTACGTGTACCTGGAGCACGGCGCGCACTGGGCGATCGGGGTGCTCTCGGTGATCATGCTGCTCTCCGTCAACCCGCGATTCCAGGTCCCCGAGGCTTTCACCGCCTCGGTCGGGGTGGTGTTCATCGGCGCTGCGCTGGGCTGGAGCGTGCTGCGCAATCGGCGACAGGCCGCGGTGCGGCCGGGTTAGGCCTCGATCTGGCCGGCGATGCGCCGTTCGATGCCGGCCCTCGCTGGGGCCGGCAGCGCGATCAGGCCGTTCAGTTCCTTGCTCGCGCGCGCGTAGGCGTTCTGCCGTTCCTCGCGCGTGGCCGCGTCGTCCTGGGCCAGGTGCAGCAAGCTCTGGGCCCGCGCCATCCGTTGCTGCTCGTCCGCCGTGAAGTCGCTGCGACGTCGGCGAATCGCCTCGGCCTCGGCGATCTCGAACGCACTGACGTACTCGTGGACTGCGTCGCGGTATTCCACCAGGGCGTCCCGGTTGCCGACCAGGCCCTCGGGCGGTTCCGGCCGCAGCAGGTCCGCGTGCCGCTTCGCCCGATGGAACGCGATGGTCAGCGGGGCCCGCATGTCGGTCATCATCGGAAAGTCCAGCAATTTCGCGATGTCGACCTCGTAGTCGAACCATCGGGCGTCGATACGATCATGCGCCGAAACAAGTTTGGCGACTTCTCGGCGATCGGTGTCCTCGTTGGCCCGCGCCCGGCCCGATGCCTCGGCGATGGCGATTTTGGCTTGCTGCTTAAGCCGATACCGTTCCAGCCGGCGTTCGGCCCGACGCTCGTTGGCGGCGGCGACGGCCCGCAGGCCGCCGCCGATCGCACCGCCCAGTGGAAAAACCAGCCACCAGAAGTTGGCGGCGAAATGCAACACCGGGGTCACACCGCCAGGATGCCACCGACGAGCAGCGCGCGGTTACGCCAAGAGCGTTAGTGCCCGCCGGCCTTGAACCGCTCCACGGAGCGCTGCACCTCGGCTTCGGCGTCGGCGCGGCCGACCCAGTCGGCCGCCTTGACGAACTTGCCCGGCTCCAGGTCCTTGTAGTGCACGAAGAAGTGCTTGATCACGTCCAGTTCGAACTCGGGGACGTCCGCGATGTCCTGGATGTGATCCCAGCGGTGGTCGCCGGCCGGCACGCAGAGGACTTTGTCGTCGCCACCGGCCTCATCGGTCATCCGGAACATGCCCACCGGGCGCGCCTCGACGATGACGCCAGGGAACACCGACTGCGGCAGCAGCACCATCGCGTCCAGCGGGTCGCCGTCTTCGCCGAGGGTGTCCTCGATGAACCCGTAGTCGGTCGGGTAGCCCATCGAGGTGTAGAGGTAGCGGTCCAGACGCACCCGTCCGGTCTCGTGATCGATCTCGTACTTGTTCCGCTGACCCTTCAAGATCTCGATGGTCACGTCGAATTGCACTGTGCGCTCCTTAGATCTGGGCGGGTGGCAAGTGGTCCGTTGCGTCGGGCATCACCCTAGTCGAGGCCTTTTGCGCCGGATTCGGCAGAATGGGTCGGAGACAGTCAGGAGAGCGATGGGTCCCACTCGCTGGCAAAAATCCACCCATGTCTTCGTCGGGTTGGCGGTGCTGGCGTTCGTCGCCGCCGTGGTGGCGGCGGCGACGTTCTTCACCTCGGCTGGGCATGGCGGAAACAACTCGCACGCCCCCATGCCGCCCCCGCACGCGCCGACGGTCAAACCGGGGATGGTGCCGGTCAGCGACACCGCCGAGACGCCCAGCCCCGCCGGGGTGACGGCCGCGCTCGCGGCCATCGCGGCCGATCCCAACCTGGGCAGGCTCGGCGCCCGCGTCACCGACGCCCTGACCGGGAAAGAGCTTTGGCAGGTCGGGGACGACCTGCCGCTGGTGCCGGCGTCGACGAACAAGGTGCTGACCGCCGCCGCGGCCCTGCTGACCCTGGACCACCAGGCGCGGATCAGTACGCGGGTGGTGGCCGGCAGTCAGAACGCCCAGGGGCCCGTCGTGTTGGTCGGTGCCGGCGACCCGGTGCTGTCGGCGGCGCCGCCCGGCGTGGACACCTGGTACCGCGGGTCGGCCCGGCTCGCCGACTTGGTCGAGCAGATCCGCCGCAGCGGCGTGACACCGACGGCGGTGCAGGTGGACACCTCGGCGTTCACCGGACCGACGATGGCGCAGGGCTGGGATGGCGCCGACGTCGACAACGGCGACATCGCACCGATCGAGTCGGTGATGATCGACGCCGGGCGCATCCAGCCGAGCACCGTCAACTCCCGGCGGTCGCGAACCCCGGCGCTCGATGCCGGGCGCGAGTTGGCCAAGGCGCTGGGCCTCGATCCCGGCGCCGTGACGATCGCGACGGCACCGTCGGGAGCTCGGCAGCTGGCCGTCGTGCAGTCGGCGCCGCTGGTGCAGCGGCTGTCCGAGATGATGGACCACTCCGACAACGTGATGGCCGAGTGCATCGCGCGTGAGGTGGCAGCCGCCATCAACCGGCCGCGCAGCTTCGCCGGCGCCGCGGACGCGGTGTCCAACCGGTTGAGCACCGCGCACGTCGACACCGGAGGCATAACGCTGATGGACTCCAGCGGGCTGTCCGTCGACGACCGGCTGGCCGCCAAGACGCTCGACGGGGTGCTGCAGGCCGCCGCCGGACCCGACCAGCCCGCGCTGCGCGCGCTGCTGGACCTGCTCCCGATCGCCGCCGGCAGCGGGACGCTGGCCGACCGCTTCACCGACGCGGCGTCCAATCAGGGGCCGGCGGGGTGGTTGCGCGCCAAGACCGGCTCGCTGACGGCCACCAATGCCTTGGCCGGCGTGCTCACCGACCGCAGCGGCAGGGTGCTCACCTTCGCCTTCATCTCCAACGCGGCCGGACCCAACGGCCGCAACGTGATGGACTCCCTGGCCACCAAGCTCTGGTCCTGTGGTTGCTCATGACGCCCACCTCGGAGCTGACGCTCGGCAGCGCCGTCGACTGGGGCTTCGCGGCCACCGTCGGCCAGCGGTTGGCCCGGCCGGGGCCGCCGGCGAGCGAGTACACCCGGCGGCAGGTGATCGACGAACTCACCAGGTCGGCCGCCGAGGCCGAGCCGCCGGTGCGTGAGGTCACCGGCCTGGTGACCGACGGGGCCGTGCCCGCCGCCCGGATCGTCGACCGCCCGGAGTGGATCGCCGCGGCGGCCGAGTCGATGCGCGTGATGATGAACGGGGCGGAGAAGCCGCGGGGCTTTCTCACGGGCCGGGTCACCGGCGCGCAGACGGGGGCCGTGCTGGCATTCGTGTCGTCGGGCATCCTCGGTCAGTACGACCCGTTCGCGCGGGGCCTAGAGGCCGCGAAAGAGGGAAGCCTGCTGCTGGTGTATCCCAACGTCATCGCCGTCGAGCGGCAACTGCGGGTCGAGCCCTCCGACTTCCGGCTCTGGGTCTGCCTGCACGAGGTCACCCACCGGGTGCAGTTCACCGCGAACCCGTGGTTGTCCGAGCACATGTCCCGGGCCCTGGGGTTGTTGACGCGCGACGCCGGGGAAGACGTCGGGCAGGTGGCGAGCCGGCTCGCCGATTACGTCCGCAACCGGGGCAACGGGGCGGCGGACGACGGCCCGTCGGGAATCGTCGGCCTGGTGCGCGCGATCCAGTCCGAGCCGCAGCGCCAGGCCCTCGATCAGCTGCTGGTGCTCGGCACGCTGCTGGAGGGCCACGCCGACCACGTGATGGATGCCGTCGGGCCGATGGTGGTGCCGTCGGTGACCACCATCCGCCGTCGATTCGACGAGCGCCGCAACCGCAAACAACCGCCGCTGCAGCGGCTGGTGCGCGCGCTGCTGGGCCTGGACGCCAAGCTCAGCCAGTACACGCGGGGCAAGGCATTCGTCGACCACGTGGTGGGGCGGGTCGGCATGGAGCGGTTCAACGCGATCTGGACCGGCCCCGAGACGCTGCCCGTGCCCGCCGAGATCGAGGAACCCCAGCGATGGATCGACAGGGTGCTGTAGCGCAGCTGCGCGCGGCCGCTGAGGACTTCCTCAAAACGCACGTCGCGACGGCCGAACAATGGTGCGTGGCGCTGTCCGGCGGCCCGGATTCCCTGGCGTTGACCGCGGTGGCGGCCCAGCTGCGGCCCACCACCGCCGTGATCGTCGACCACGGCCTGCAACCCGACTCCGCCGCCGTCGCGGAAACCGCTCGACAGCAAGCCGAAACCCTGGGATGCGTTGCCGCACAAGTGGTTCGAGTGCACGTGGGCAACGAAGGCGGCCCCGAGGCGGCCGCCCGTGCCGCCCGCTACGCCGCGCTGAGCGCCTACCACGGCGGTCCGGTGCTGCTGGGTCATACGCTCGACGACCAGGCGGAGACGGTGTTGCTGGGGCTGGGCCGCGGCTCGGGCGTGCGGTCGATCGCCGGGATGCGCCCGTACGACTCGCCGTGGGGCCGGCCGTTGTTGGGCGTGCGGCGCGTGGTGACCCACGCCGCGTGCCGTGAGCTGGGCCTGACCGCGTGGCAGGATCCGCACAACACCGACCGCCGCTTCACCCGGACCCGGCTGCGCCTGGAGGTGTTGCCGCTGCTGGAGGACGTGCTGGGCGGCGGGGTGGCCCAGGCGCTGGCCCGGACGGCGACGGCGCTGCGCGAGGACACCGAGCTGCTCGACACCCTCGCCGCCCGGGCGCTGCCCGAGGCGAAGGCGGACGCGGGCCTGCGGACCGAGGCTCTGGCCGCGCTGCCCGCCCCGGTGCGGCGCCGGGTGATCCGCGGCTGGCTCCTGGCGGGGGGCGCAATCGGTCTGACGGACAAGCAGATCCGCGGCGTCGACGCGCTTGTGACCGCCTGGCGCGGGCAGGGCGGGGTGGCGGTCGGGTCAGCGCTGCGCGACGAGCGGTTGATCGCGGGGCGGCGCGACGGAGTGTTGACCCTGTGGCGTGAACCGGTTGAGAAGCCCGCCCGATAGGCGCAATACCGGGGTCGCCGTTGGTTATTCGGACGTCGGCGTGGCACTCTGTGGGCGTGGCCCAGATCTCCTCGGCGATCACCCCCGCGCAGCCCGTGGAGCTGTACCCGGGGGACATCAAGTCGGTGCTGCTCACCGCCGAGCAGATTCAGGCGCGAATCGCCGAACTCGGCGAGGAGATCGGCGCGAAATACCGCGACGTCATGGCCGAGACCGGCCAGGATCTGCTGCTGATCACCGTGCTCAAGGGCGCTGTGATCTTTGTCACCGATCTCGCACGGGCGATCCCGGTGCCGACCCAGTTCGAGTTCATGGCCGTCAGCTCGTACGGGTCGTCCACGTCGTCGTCCGGCGTGGTGCGGATCCTCAAAGACCTGGACCGCGACATCCAGGGCCGTGATGTGCTGATCGTCGAGGACGTCGTCGACTCGGGCCTGACCCTGTCGTGGTTGCTGCGGAACCTCACCAGCCGCCATCCGCGTTCGCTGCGCGTGTGCACGTTGCTGCGCAAGCCCGACGCGAAGGGCGCCAACGTCGACATCGCCTACGTGGGCTTCGACATCCCGAACGACTTCGTCGTCGGCTACGGCCTGGACTACGACGAGCGCTACCGCGACCTGTCCTACATCGGCACCCTGGACCCCAGGGTCTACCAGCAGTAGGTCCTCTCTAGCGGTGAGCGCAAGCGCGGCGAAGCCGGGCGCGGCGGGCCGCCGCCATCAGGCTAGTCCAGCTCCCACACCGCGGTCACCGAGAAGCTCACCGTCTGCTGGCCGGGCTCCAGCGGGACCATGCTCGGCATGGCCTTCGGCGGCGCCGGCGCTCTGCCCGGCGTCGGTTCGGTGGCCTCCGAAATAGACAGCACCCTGCCCAGCCGAAGCCCGGACAGCTGGGCGTACTGTTCGGCGCGGCTCTTGGCGTCGTTGAACGCCCGGGCGCGTGCATCCTTCACCAGCTGTGAGTCATCGGCGATGGAGTAGCTGACCGACTTGATCCGGGTGGCGTCCCCGCCGGTCGCGACGATCAGGGCCAGCATCCGCGACGCGGCGTCGGGCGGGTGGATCTTGACCGTGATGGCGTTGGTGGCGCGGTATCCGGTGATCCTCGCGGTGCCGTTGGGTTCGGGGTTGTTGAACTGCGGCTGCAGCGTGACCTCGGTGGTGCTGATGTCCTTGTGGTCGACGCCGGCACCGACCAACGCGTTGATGACGGCTTGCTGACGGTCGTTGGTCTGGTTCATCGCGGCGGTGACGTCGGGCGCCGTGAACTCGATGCCGACGTCGGCGGTCAGGGTGTCCGGGACGCCTTGGACCTGTCCCGACCCGAAGACTGTGACCTGACGCGGGTTGACCCCGGGCGCGGGCGTCGAAGGCGGGGAATCGCAGGCCGACACCGTCGCGGTCGCCAGGCCGGCGACGGCCAAGGCGATCAATCTGCGGGCAAACCTCGGGGTGTTCGTTGCGACCGGCATGCCTGGCACCCTAGCCGCTCGGGCCGTGCCGATGCGGTGCTCCCGTGCCAACCGCAACCGCTGGCGACCCGACCGGTTCGGCCCGGCAAACCATACGGACTCGACCAGCAACCACATATAGATTCATATATGTCCCCAAACATATTTGTTTGCAACGTTTCTCATGTCCGGATCAAATGCTGCAGCATTTCCGGCAAGCTAAGTGAACAGTTATCGACTCGGCGATGAATTGGCGTCCCCGAGGGTGTCGTCGCCGGACGTCACTGCCCTAACGTGTCCTGGAGTCCGACTCGGCGCCCGCAACTGGCGCTGAAAGGCGTTGTCGAGAAGCACTTTTGAGCCCCGCGCGGCACGCTCTCGTCAGAAGGGTGGATCGTCCGGCAACGGCTGCGGGGCCGGTTCGTCGGGAATCCAGTCCGGCGGCAGCTCTTCGGGTTCTTTGGGATCGTTCACCCAGGTGCAGAACGGGCTGGTGCTGGGTGCGCCTGTGAACAGAAAGAGCATGTCGCGCATGTGGTTACGGAATTTTCGCGCGGCGATTTCCTGCTGGCGGGCCTCCTCCAGCGCTCGCCGGGCTTCGTTGATCGGCCGCTGCACACGGTTGTGCTTGCGTGCCTGAGCAATTCGCGCGCTTCGTTGCTGTGAGCGGGTTCTTCTCGCGGGCAAAGGCGGCGCGCAGGCCGGGCGGCCGGTCCGGGGGAACAGGTCGGCACCGGCGGGCGAGGTGCGATACGTTCGCCCGGCGGGTGAGACCCAGATGACGGTGCCGTCAGTCAGTTGCTTGTCGCGCCATCCACCGAAGGTTTTGAGCCGATGATGTTGTCGGCACAGGCATTTGAGGTTCTCCGCGACCGTCGGCCCGCCGGCCGCAGGGTTCTGGTGGTTGAACGGAATGGTGTGGTCGAGGTCGCAGACGACGGCCGGCCGGCTGCAGCCGGGGAAGCGGCACGTGAGATCGCGGCACCGGACGGCCCGTTCCAGCGCTGCCGATGGCTGATAGCGCAACGCCTCGACCGGACTGGTCACCGGGTCGGCTACGAGTACGGATGCCGTGGCCGCCAAGTCGCGCACCTGCTCGGCGTCGATGACGCCGTAGCCCTCGAGGTAGCCGGGCTCACCGCCACCCGCGTGGACGGTCTGGTCGCTGGCCACCACGTTGATGACCACTTGCGCTGCGGCCCCACGATCCGGGCCGCGCTCACTGGTCCGGTTGGGGCACTCCGGTTCTCCGCAGGCACAGACCAACCCGCGCCCCTCGGCCAGCGCGGCGAGCGCGTCGGCCCGGCGTTGATCCAGTGTCCGAGGGTCCGCCGCGCACACCTGCTTGGCGAGCTGTGAGAGCCGTCGGTCGAAGGCCGTCGCAGCCGTGGCGGCGACCGACCCGTAAATGTCGGCCATCCCATCGTCTTTGGTGCTGATTCCGACGTAGCGGTCGTTCTGGGCGGTCACCCGGCGCTCGCGGGCGGCGTCGGGATCGGCGGCTCGCACGGCGGCGTCGACGGCGTTGATGATCCGCTGCTTGGACCAGCCGTGCCAGCTGCCGATGCGTTCGGCCAGCGATCGGTCGATCTCGGCAATCAGCTTCTCGTCGGTCACCAGATCGGTGCGGCTGATGATCAGGCGCACTGTGCGCCAATCCGTCCGGCCGTCCGCGAGCAGGGCCCCGACCTTGGGCAACCGGGTGTCCAGCGCCTCCGCGTACGACACCACGTAGCTGGCCGCCACGGGGGAGAGGTTCATCGCGGCGGCAACCTCGGCAGCGGCCTGCTCGAACCCGTCGATCGCCGCGTATTCGCGCGGGCGCTCAGGCCGCTCTGCAGCGGCCACCCGGTGCCTCAGCAGCGCCGCGACCGCGGCCAGCCGGCGCGCCACCAGCACTGACTCCTGCCGGTGCGTCGACTCGATCAGCTCCACGAGGGACGCCGGGGGAGGCATTGATTCGAACATGTGTTCGATTATAACCGGTCCCTACGACCAACGAATGCAGCCGGCGGGTGCTCACTCCCGCGAGGCCTCCGGATTCGGCATCACGACCCGCTGACGCGTCGTGGCCCGGAAGGGGTCGAGGGACTGGCCGTCGCCCAAGGCCCCGTGCACGTCTTCCGGGGTGATCAGGCCGAGTTCGACCTGTAGCCAGGTAGCGCTGAGCCCGAACGCGTGCGCGGCGCGTCTGGCCTCCTCGGCGTCCGGGAAGTCGTCGGCGTTGGCGCGCCCGGCGGCGCCGTACCAGCGCCCTTTGGTGACGCCGCAGGCGTCGCGTAACTGCTCGACGGTGATGTCGCGGTTCAGCGTCGCCTCAAGCAGGCGCCTCAGCCCCCAGCCGGCGGCATTAGTTCGTGGCATCCG